>JASLYQ010000030.1 GCA_030739735.1 Alphaproteobacteria bacterium
CCGTCGATCTGGTCGCACGCGAGCGCAAGGCCTCTACGAGTTTTATCCAGCGCCACCTTTGTATCGGCTACAATCGAGCGGCAAAGATCATCGAGCGTATGGAGGCGGAAGGTATGGTCGGTACTGCCAATCACGTGGGCAAGCGTGAGGTGCTGCTGCCCGAGCGGGGTTAGACCATATGAGACGTTGGCTTACCGCCCCCGCAACCACCTTTACCGAACTTTGGTAAACATCAGGAACAGCCGCTTCGTTAGAGGCGGCTTTTTTTGTTTGTGGACTGGTCTCCGCCAACTCGATCATGTTGACAATGTCGCCGACAAGATCGATCTCGAAGGCACCTTGCCCCAAGGGGGCGACGTCGATCCGCTCGATGATCCCGCGCAGGGTTTCTGCGGCCTCGGAACGGCTATTCGGCTCGTTGAGGGCCTCGTGTAGTTTCTCGACCTTGCGCCGATACAGTTCGGCGAGGTTGGGGTGAAGAATGGGTGCGGGCGGAGGCGCCGCATCGAGCTCGTTCTTCAGCGTGGTGAGCTCTGCCTCCATCTCTTCGATCTTGGTTTTCAGTCCCGGTGTGCGGAGTCCATCCGCAATGGCTACGTACAGGCCATCAAGACGTGCCGTAAGCTTTTCGAGTTCGCCGCTAACGATGTTTGGCAGAGCATCGGCTGGCGTGTTGACTCTAGCTATCGAGAATTAACCAAGCCAATATCTATACCTGCGGTCGTAAATCAACTCGAACGCTCCTCCCGACCGCCGACAATGGTGCTTAGCCGGCCAAATTGTCCGCCGTAATCAGGATGATCTCCGTTGAGGTATAGCGCGGCGGTTATCCAGGTTGGATGTCCCGCCGAAGGTTTAGTTTTGGGAACTCTTAGTATAGTCGTAGTTATGGCACCAGAAGAACAAACCATATTTTCTGTTCTTTTTCTGTAATCAGCCGACGCTAGCCCGGTACCGCAGGCAACCCTCAGCGTCTGGGTTGAGTTCTTGTCCAATTCACGACTTTGCAATCCGACGCTGGTGGAGCGACCCTGCCCCGCCAGCGTCACACCGTGAGGGCGGCGCAGGGTTACCACTTCTTCGGCATCCATACCAAAATAGATGCTATACAACGTGTAGTCGACAGCCACGTCTGCCCCGACCACGCCGCCAATCCTAAGTTGCGAGAATAGCAGCGAGGCCTTCGCGATAGCTAGGATAAGAGAGCGCAACGCCGAGCACTTCGTGCATGCGGCGATTATCGATGCGGCGGCTATCAGACCAAAGCTCCCGCGCCATGGCGGACATGCCGGCCTCGGCTTCCGCATACGGCACTAGCGGTGGCGGCTCCCGGCCAAGCAGAGTGCAGGCATGGGCCAGCACCTCGGCGTTCGACGCCGGCTCATCGTCACAGAGATTGTAGATTGCCCCCGCCTGTGGTGCAGCTATTGACGCCGCCACTGCGTCCGCCAGATCGTCGACGTGGATGCGCGAAAATTTCTGGCCTGGCTTGTCGATGCGTCGCAGCTTGCCGTTTACGATCTGATCAAGGGCGCTACGCCCCGGGCCGTAGATGCCGGCTGCACGGAATATCTGCACCGGTTTGCCCGCGCCCTCGCCGAGTGCCAACCAAGCCGCTTCTGCCGACGCCCTCCGGCACCCGCGCCCACTGACCGGCGCCACAGCATCGCTCTCCGCAGCAAGCCCTCCCCGACGGTCGCCATAGACGGCGGTGGACGAGATGTAGCCGATCCATTCCAGACTCTCGAGCGCAGCGATAGTTTCCGCCTGTGACGCAAGCACCACATCGCCATCCGCACGCGGCGCGATGCTCGTCAGCAGGTGCGTTGTGCCGGCCAGCGCCGCCGCATCGAGCGCATGGCTCTCGTTGAAGCGATAGGCTTCGGCGCCGAGCGCAGCGATCCAAGCACAACCGGCCGCATCGCGACGGCTGCCGGCCACCCACCAGTCTTCGCGAAGCATACGGCGCGTCACGGCGGCGGCACTGAAGCCGAGCCCAAAGCAGAACAATCGTGATTGGCTCATCGGTATTCCTTGAGGGCTTGCAAGGGGGTGGGGCAGTCACCAATGTAGGCGCCATGTTTCTACCCTCGCAAGCGCGTCGTATCCTAGCACTAGCGGCAATGGTCATGTTCGCTGGTAGCGCTTTTACTGCGGAACCTGGGCGTTACGAAGCCTGCCTGACGCTAGTCAAGCGCGACGCCGAGGCCGGGCTCGCCATAGCCCGCGACTGGTTGGCCGAAGCGCCGACCGCCACACCTGCCCGCCATTGCCTGGCAGTCGCCATGATCGATGCCGGGGAGATCGCGGAAGGGGTTGCCCAGCTTGCCCGCCTGGCGACCGACGACACTCTGCCGGCGCCGGTGCGGGGCGATCTGCACGGCCAGGCGGGCAATGGCTGGCTTATCGCCGGTCGACCTGATCTGGCAATCGCCGCCTTCGATTCGGCTCTGCTGGTGCATCGCGGCGACATCGAGCTGTTAATCGACCGCGCCCGAGCCCATGCCGGCGTCGGCGACTACTGGTCGGCGGTAGCCGATCTCGATGCCGCGCTCGACCGGGCGCCGGGCCGCGACGATGCGCTCGCCTTCCGGGCCGCGGCCTATCGCCGACTCGAAGTCTGGGAGCTTGCGACCGCTGACGCTGCGCGGGCGCTCGCCATCAATCCAGCCAATGTGGATGCCCTGGTCGAGCGTGCAATCCTGCGCCTATATGCGGACGACACGGCGGCAGCTCGCGCTGATTTTTCGCAGGTACTGCTACTGGCGCCGGACAATGCCGCCGCAGTGCTGGCGCGCCGCTTCCTCGCCGAGTTAGCCCGCTGACCATTCCGCGCATACGTCGTCATCCACGTCCGGTTCGTAGATAGCACGCAACTCTACGAACGCCTGCTCGGATAAGAGTCTAGACAGCGCCCAGATCGCCATGGCGCGCACCAGTGGCGAAGCGTCACCAAGGCAGGCTTTGGCACTTGTGGCAAGCTCGGTATATCCGCTGTTACCGATGGCGATGAGAACGTTGCGCAGAAAGTAATTTCGGCCCGTGCGCTTGACAGGCGACCCGGCGAACAGAGCGCGAAAGGCGGCATCGTCGAGCGCTGCCAGCTCGGCCAGCCGCGGGGCGCTCAGTACCTCGCGACAGATCAGTTTTGGCTCTGTCGTCGCCCGTGCGAATTTATTCCAGGGGCAAACCGCCAGACAATCGTCACAGCCATAGATACGGTTCCCCATAAGCGAGCGCAGCTCCCGCGGAATATGCCCCTTATGCTCGATAGTAAGATAGGAAATGCAGCGTCGTGCGTCGATCCGATAGGGCGCCGGCAGAGCGCCGGTTGGGCAAACATCGAGGCAGCGCCGACAACTGCCACAGCGGTTCTTGCCGGATGTATGGGCGGGCAATGTCAGCGTTGTAAGTACGGCACCAAGGAACAGCCAAGAGCCATGCTCACGCGAGACCAAGTTGGTATGTTTGCCCTGCCAACCGATGCCGGACGCGGCAGCGAGAGATTTCTCCATTAGCGGCGCGGTGTCACAGAATACTTTTGCCTCACCGCCAGTTTTTGCGATCAACCAGTGGGCAAGCTGTTTCAGCTTACCTTTAAGAATATCGTGATAGTCGCGGTTGCGGGCATAGACCGAGATGTTACCGCGATCGCGCCTATCGAGCAGTGCTAGTGGATCGTTAGCCGAAGCATAAGACAGCCCCACCATGATCGCGCTCCTTGCGTCCGACCACAACGCCCTGGGATGGCTCCGGCGTGCCAGAGTGTCCGCCAGCCAGTCCATGTCGCCGTACCAGCCCTCAGCGACGAACGCCGCAAGATCATCGCCGGCCGCTGTTTCGGGCCGGGTAATGCCGACGGCATCGAAGCCGGCGTCAAGCGCGCGCGCGCAGATTTGCTCAGAAATCGAGGTTGCCATAGTGGCGGGGCGGGGCAACGCCTGGCACGTAGTCCTCGAGCAGGGCACGGAAGGCGGGGCGCGACTTGATCTTGGCGTACCAGTCACGGGCCACTTCGTTGGCGGACCAGGTGACGTCACCAAGATAGTCGACCACGGAAAACTCGGCTGCCGCCACCAGATCGGCGCGGCTGAGCGCGTCGCCAGCCAACCAGCGACGGCGCTCGACAAGCCAGGCGATGTAGTCGAGGTGCGTGGTGATCGCAGCCTTGGCGAGCCGAATGATCTCAGAATCGGGATGGCCGCGGCGGAAGAAGCGCTTGAGAACTTTCTCGTCGAGCAACGGATGCACAACCTCGGCGTGGAAAGCACGGGCGAACCAGTCGCAGAGACGCCGGCATTCAGCGCGCGCAGCGGGCTCGCTGGCAATTAGTGACATGTCCGGCTGCACATCGTCGAGGTATTCAAGAATCGGCCCGGCGCCACAAACGGCGATAGCGCCCTCGCTGAAGACCGGCACCTCCCCGGCCGGGTTAAGTGCCAGGAACGCGTCCCGCCGCTCCCACACTGGCTCAGCGACCAGGCCACAGTCCCAGCCCTTCTCGGCCAGCGCGAGACGCACCGCACGACTACCCGCTGAAAGCGGTAGGTGATAAAGAATTCGCTCCTCAGACACAGCTCCCCCTCCACGTGCGTGTATCGTACCCTCCGGCCCGCCGCCGGTGCTAGCGCCGCGGTTGTGCCCTACTGGATAAATCTGGCAAAACAAGCAACATAAAAGGGGGTACAGGTGTGAGCCTCGTTCATCTGATCGTCGTCGCTCTGGTCCAGGGGATCACCGAGTTTCTACCCGTCAGCTCGTCCGGGCATCTGGCGTTGATCCCGATTCTGACTAGCTGGGACGACCAGGGGCGGGCCATCGATGTCGCAGCCCATATTGGCAGTCTCGGCGCGGTGCTAGTCTATTTTCGCCGCGACGTGGCCGCGCTCGCAGCAGCTGCCTTGGCGCTGCCGCGCGGGCGCTTACATCCGCAGCGGCGCCTACTGCTGCTGTTGTTGCTGGCGACCCTGCCGGCGGTAACCGCCGGCGCGGCGCTGGCAACCTGGGCCGGGGATGCCCTGCGCGAGATTGAGATTATTGCCTGGTCGATGACCTGGGGCGCGGTCTTGCTCTATTTTGCCGACCGATTCGGTCCAGCAGCGGACCGCATCGATGATATCGGCTGGTGCCGGGCGCTGGCAATAGGTTTGGCCCAAGTCTTGGCACTGGTGCCGGGCACAAGCCGGGCCGGTATCACCATGACAGCCGGTCGTCTGCTCGGCCTAGCGCGCGACGAGGCGGCGCGTTTCTCGATGCTACTGGCGATCCCGGTGATACTCGGTGCCGGCGTCCTAGAGGGCGCGTCGCTTGTGGCCGCTGAAGATGCCGGGCTCAGCGCTTCGGCGCTGCTGGCGGCGATGCTGTCATTCGCGGCGGCGCTAGCGGCGATCACGGTACTGATGCGCTGGCTGCGCCACGCCAGCTTCACACCGCTGGTGCTCTACCGCCTGGCCTTGGGCTTCTGCCTGTTAGGCTACGTCTACCTTTAGGCGCTGCGACTCGGTGCCAGGCCGCCGCCGCGACGATAGCGGGCGAGATAGGCGGGCACGATGGCTTCGAGCGCTGTCGGCGTGATGCCGAGATCAGCGAGGCGGCCAGCCTCGGCGCTATCGTTCACCACCGAATCGCTGGCTAGCTGGCGCACTTGATCGCGGGTTAACAGCGGCGTTGGCCAGAATTCCAGAAACCAGGCTTTGACGATCATCAGCGCCGCGGGCACTGGGAGCAGCGGACAGCGCCGTTCGGTTTCCGAAATGATATATTCAAGCAACTCACAGAAACTATAGACTCGCGGCCCGCCAAGCTCGAATACCCGGCCTGCCGTGCGACCGTCCTCAAGGGCGTGAACCGCCGCCGCCGCAATATCTTCCACGTGCACTGGCTGGAAACGCGTGTGGCCACCGTCTATCAACGGCAGCATCGGCGCAATGCGGGCCAGCGCTGCGAAGCGGTTGAAGAAATCATCGTCCGGGCCGAACATCAGACTGGGGCGCAGGATTGTTGCACCGGGAAACGCCGTCCTGACCGCGGCTTCGCCCTCTGTCTTGCTGCGACCGTACCGGGAGCCCGCAGCAGCGCCGAGGACTGAGACATGCAGCAACCGCCCGACCTCGGCCGCGGTGGCCGCCTTGGCCACGCGCTTTGCCGCCTGAGTATGAATCGCGTTGAACCGCTGTTGGCCACGCTCGTAAGGTATGCTGACCGTGTTGATGGCTACGTCCGAGCCTTCAAGCGTTGCCGCTACCGCCGCCCCGTCACGCAAATCGACCTGAATTGGCACCACCTGGCCAACATCGCCCATAGTACGCAAAAAGCGTGCGAGTACCGGCCTGCGCCAAGCCCTGGACGATGTGGCGGCCGAGAAATCCTGAGCCGCCGAAAACCGCTACCTGTGCGGCCGCCATGGACTCCCGTCACGTCTTCCTACGCATCTGCCGGCGGACAAGTCCGCCTGGGACGATGCCGAAACTTGCCCCAGGCGCAGTTGAGGTGCCAGCAGAAAGTGCGTTGACAGGCTCCCGGCCCACCGGTAGTGACTGCCTGCTGTCGCGCCCGTTTGAGCGATATCGCCGGCCCTGCCCAGGTGGCGGAATTGGCAGACGCGCTGGCTTCAGGTGCCAGTGACCGTAAGGTCGTGGAAGTTCGAGTCTTCTCCTGGGCACCATCGCCTGCGCCGCGCCGGCAGGCTAACCCCGCAGCGCTGGAGACCGCTTATGGCCGTGCACCTGCACCAGTTTGATCTCCCCGACGACGTGAGCTTCGCCGACCAGGTGGCCGTGGACACCGAGACCACCGGACTCGACCTCAACCGCGATCGGCTTTGCGTGGTACAGCTTTCGGCCGGCGACGGCGACGCCCACTTGGTGCATTTCCCTAGGCCCGAGTATAAGGCACCGAATCTTTGCCGCCTATTGGCCAACGAGAACGTCACCAAGCTGTTCCATTTCGCCCGCTTCGACGTAGCCATGCTAGGGCAGGCCATGAATGTGATCTGCCGCCCGGTCTATTGCACCAAGATCGCATCTAAGCTGGTGCGCACCTACACCGACCGCCATGGCCTCAAGGACCTCTGCTCCGAGTTGATTGGTGTCGATCTCTCCAAGAAGCAGCAAAGCTCTGACTGGGCCGCAGAGACCTTGAGCGAGGCGCAACAGGCCTATGCAGCAAACGATGTGCTGCACCTACACAAGCTGCGCGAGAAGCTTGATGCCATGCTCCAGCGGGAAGGCCGTGACGGTGTGGCTGAGGCATGCTTCGACTTTCTTGAAGTTCGTGCCGCGCTCGATCTCGCAGGCTGGGACGGCGAAGATATTTTCGCCCATTAACCAGCCTCTAAGGCCTTGAGGTGATTGATTTCGCGGGCCCCGAGCTCCATACTTCATTGCGTGATATGCAAGATTGGGGCCGCGAGAAAAAGTAGGGCGATTTGACCATATCGACAGACCTCGACGACGCGCCTGAGGCCATAAGCGAGTCCCCGCCGTGGGGCCCGGCAGAAGCCGTTACAGCAGGCCGCCAGGTTCTCGATGCCGAATCTCAGGCCCTGGCACGTCTTTCCGAGACCCTGGATGAGAATTTCGCCGCCGCTGTCGAAGCAATAGCGGACATCAAAGGGCATGTGGTGCTGACCGGCATGGGCAAGTCTGGGCACATCGCCCGGAAGATCGCGGCCACCTTAGCCTCCACCGGAACGCCCGCGATGTACGTCCATCCCGGCGAGGCGAGCCACGGGGACCTCGGCATGATCACCAGTGATGATGCCATCCTTGCCCTCTCCAATTCCGGTGAGACCGCCGAACTCAACGATATCGTCGAGCATGCGGCGCGCTTCCGCATCCCGCTGCTAGCCATCGTTGGCCGACCCAAAAGCACCCTAGGCAACAGTGCTGACGTGATATTGGTGCTGCCTAACATGCCCGAGGCCTGCCCCAACGGCATGGCGCCGACCACGTCGACAACGATGGCCTTGGCGATCGGCGACGCCCTGGCCGTGGCGCTGGTCGTGCGCAGCGGCTTCAACGGCGTCGATTTTCGGATGCTGCATCCGGGCGGCAATCTGGGCACGCGGCTGCGCACCGTCAGCGATCTGATGCACGGAGCAGAGCACATGCCCTTGGTGATGGCAGCCATGCCGATGGCGGATGCGCTGCTGGTCATGACGACCAAAAGCTTCGGCTGTGTCGGTGTAACAAACGACGAGGGCAACCTGATCGGGATCGTCACCGATGGCGATTTGCGTCGCCACATGGCACCCGACCTGTTGACGATGTCGGCCGGTGAGGTGATGACGCCCGATCCGAAGGTGATCGGCGGCAGACATCTTGCCGCCGAGGCGCTGTGGGTCATGAGTACGCGCGAAATCACCAGCCTGTTCGTGGTCGAGGACGGCCGCCCGGTGGGCATCCTACATCTGCACGATTGCCTGCGCGCGGGTCTTGCCTAATGGCCCGAGCCGAGTTTCTGCGCACCTGGCGGCGGCGACGCATTAGCAACGAGGAGTTGCGTACCGAGGCCGGCTATCGCCGCCGCCTAGTGCTCTTGCGCCTGGTGGTGCCGATAGCGGCGTTGGCGCTGCTGGCCTCGCTGGTCGCCTATCCTTTGATGAAGGAGACGGCTGGACGTTTCCGCCTCGATTTCGCTGAGTCCGGCTTCGCCATCACAGGACGCGACGAGATGCTCAATCCGCGCTTTGTCGGCACCGATTCGGCCAATCAATCCTATACGGTGACGGCGGAGACCGCGATGCGGCCCTCCGGCGATGACGATGTGATCTTTCTTGTCGCGCCTCAGGGCGATATTACCCTGGAAGATGGCGCCTGGCTGCTAGTTAGCGCTGACCAGGGACTGTTCGACCGCGAGGCCGAGACCTTGGAACTGGCCGGCTCGGTGAAGCTTTTCACCGACAGTGGCTTTACCGTTGATACGGACCAAGTCACATTCGACCTCAACCGTGGCAGCGCCGTCAGCAACCGCCCGACGCATAGCCAGGGACCTTGGGGATTGCTCGATTCTATCGGCTTCGAGTATCGCCCCGAGGGGCGCGTGTTTCACTTCGCCGATCGCCCGCGGCTCACGCTGTTCACCACGGACGAGGGTTGAGACGATGCGCAGAAGTCTTTGTGTTCTGACGTCCTTGCTGGTGCTGGTCAACACGGCCGCCGCCCAGTTTGAATCCGATTCCAATGCCCCGGTGGAGATCACCGCCGATACCATGGAATGGATGAACGAGAAAGGCATCGCAGTCGCGCGCGGCAATGCCGACGCTGTGCAGGGCCGCTACCGATTGCGCGCAGATGTACTCACGGCTTACATCGACCAGGGCGAAACCGCCGCGCCCAACCGCATTCGCCGCATCGATGCCGAAGGCAATGTGGTCCTGACCACGCCAACGGAAAGCGCGCGCGGCAAAGCCGGCGCCTATGACGTCGAGCGCCGGGTTGCCGTGCTCGAGGGGTCGGTCGTCCTCGTCCAGGGCAACAACGTGTTGCGTGGCGAGCATCTGACGATGGATCTGGTCAGTGGCCGCAGCACGCTGCAGGGCGATGCCTCTGGCGACATCCAGCCGGCCGGTGATGGCCGCGTGAAGATGATCTTCGAACCCGAAAGTGGAAATTGAGGCGCCCGTGGGCGATATTCCTCCCAAGGCTCCGCGCCTGGTAAGTGAAACCGAAGGCCTGAGCGCCGAGCGCCTGGGCAAGCGCTATCGCCGCCGACCGATATTGCGCGATGTTAGCCTGCGCGTGCAGCGCGGCGAAGCGGTCGGTCTACTGGGTCCCAACGGCGCCGGCAAGACCACCTGTTTTTATCTCATCACCGGTCTGCTCAGCCCCGATGCGGGGCGCATCAGCATCGACGGCCATGAGATCACCGACCTGCCCATGTACCGCCGCGCTCGTCTCGGTATCGGCTATCTACCGCAGGAGGCGTCGATCTTCCGCGGGCTCAGCGTCGAGGACAACATCCGCGCCGTGCTCGAGGTCGTGGAGCCGATCCACGAGCGCCGTGAGACCATGCTCGACGAGCTGCTGGCCGAGTTCTCGATCAGCCATCTCAGGCGCACCCCGGCCTTGGCCCTGTCCGGTGGCGAGCGCCGCCGTGTCGAGATCGCCCGCGCGCTCGCCTCGCAACCCAGCTTCATGCTGCTCGACGAGCCGCTAGCGGGCATAGACCCCATTGCTGTGGGCGAGATCCGCGATCTCATCTCGCACCTCAAAGATCGCGGCATCGGTGCGCTGATCACGGAGCACAATGTGCGTGAGACGCTCGATATCGTAGATCGGGCATACATTCTGCACGACGGCTCGGTGCTGATGGAAGGCGCGCCGGATGATGTCGTTGCCCATGAGGGCGTGCGTCAAGTCTATCTCGGCGACCGTTTCAGCCTCTGAGAGATGGCTGCCGCACAAAGACTAGAGCAAAGGCTGGGTCAGGGCCTGGTCATGACGCCGCAGCTGCAGCAGGCAATCAAGTTGCTGCAATATTCGAATATCGAGCTTTCCGCCTTCGTCGAGGAGGAGTTGGAAAAGAACCCGCTTCTCGAGCGCGCCGAGGACGGTCCGGTGTCGGCCGAGAACCTGATGGCGGACGCGCCCGGGGCACCAGACGAAGCGCCCGACGGCGAGGCCGAGCCCGTGGCCGACCGTGTCCTTCTGACCGGCTCGGAGACCCTGTCCAGCAACAGCGAGGCGCCGCTCGATGCCGACTACGCCAATGTCTATGACGGCGAACAGACGATCGCCGCCAGCACCCCCGAGTGGGGCGGTGGCGGACGCCGTGACTTTGCCGATTCGCTGGATCTTAGAGAGTCTCTGAGCAGACCCGAGAGCTTGCACGAACACCTTGATGCCCAGCTTCGCATCGATATCGCCGATTCCGTGGATCGCGTGATTGCTGCCAATCTAGTCGATATGGTCGATGATGCAGGCTATCTTGAAGGCGATCTTGGCGATCTTGCCGAGCGGCTCGCCTGCCCCCTAGCGCAGGTCGAGGCAGTGCTCGCCAAGGCGCAACGTTGCGACCCTGCCGGCGTATTCGCGCGCTCGCTCGCAGAATGTCTCGGCCCTCAGCTTGCCGCACGCGACCGACTCGACCCCACCATGGTGGCCTTACTCAAAAATCTCGACCTGCTTGCCACGCGGCAGCTTACGCAGCTTGCCGCCTTGTGTGAGGTCGACGAGGAAGAGCTCGCACTTATGGTTCACGAGCTACGCGAGCTCGATCCCAAACCGGGCTTAGCCTTCGCCAGCGAGACCTCGCAGACCGTGATCGCCGACGTAATCGTGAACCGCCACGCCAATGGCGGCTGGGCGGTGGAGCTTAATGCCGAGACCCTGCCGCGGGTGCTAGTCAACTGCCGCTACTATGCCGAGGTTTCGCGCGGCGCCTTTGCCAAGGAAGATCGCACCTATCTGGGGGAAAATTTTAAGAAAGCTAACTGGCTAGTGAAGGCGCTTGACCAGCGGGCCAACACCATCCTCAAGGTGACCAGCGAGATCGTGCGCCAGCAGGAGAGATTCCTATTGCACGGCGTACGTCACCTGCGCCCTTTAACCCTGCGCGACGTGGCCGAGGCCGTGACAATGCACGAAAGCACAGTAAGCCGCGTTACCAGCCACAAATACATCGCGACGCATCGCGGCACCTTCGAACTGAAATACTTTTTCACCTCGTCCATTCGGGGCCGGGCTGGCGGCGATGGAGTGTCCTCAGAGGCGGTGCGCGATCACATCCGCTCGCTGATCGATCAGGAGACCGCGGACGCGGTACTATCCGACGATCGCCTAGTCACGCTGCTACACGGCAACGGCATAGATATCGCCCGGCGTACTGTGGCCAAGTATCGGGAATCAATGAAAATTCCGTCTTCGGTGCAACGCCGCCGTCTGAAGCTCGCAAGCATCTGACCAAACGGCATTGACAGATACCCGCTCGGACCACTATTTTCCGCGCCCTCTGCGAGGAAAAGGGTGCCGACCGGGCCATCGCAAGTCGATTAATCAAACAAAATAAAGCGTATGCTATTAGCCGTCAGTGGCAAGCACATCGACGTGAAAGATTCACTACGTGCGCATGTGGATAAACGTTTGTCATCGGCCGTCGACAAGTATTTCGATCGCGCCATTGATTCGGTGGTGCAGTTCACAAAGGCTAGGCACCTGTACCGGAGCGACATCTCGGTGCACGCTGGGTACGGCATTCGCGTGCAGGCTCATGGTGAGGCCGATGATACCCAGGCCGCCTTCGATGCCGCGGCGAACCGCGTCGAGATGCGTCTGCGCCGCTATCACCGCCGCCTGACCGACCATCACGCCGACAAGTTCTATATAGAGACCGCGATCCCGGCCACACAGACAGTGCGGGCGGCTGAGCACATGGAGAACAGCTGATGGCCGGCGCGGCCCTGCTCTCGCCGGAGGCGGTGGTCGCCAATCTCAAGGCCACCAGCAAAAAGCAGGCGCTGCAGGCACTGGCCCGCCATGCCGGAAAGCTGACCGGCCTAGACGAGCGGCGCATTTTCAGCGTTCTGCTGGAGCGCGAGCGCCTCGGCAGCACCGGCTTGGGCGATGGTATAGCCATTCCCCATGCGCGCCTACGCGAGATTGACCGCCTATTCGGCTTTTTTGCACGCCTCGAAACCCCGGTCGATTTTGAAGCCATCGATAATGCGCCGGTAGACCTGGTCTTTCTGCTGCTAGCGCCAGAGTCCGCCGGCGCCGACCATCTCAAAGCCCTGGCAAAGGTCAGCCGCCTGCTGCGCAACAAGCCGAGCTGCGCCAAGCTGCGCGGCGCCGACAACGCCGAGGCCATTTACGCGGTTCTCGCCGAGCCTATTGCCAACCACGACGCAGCCTGAGGCGATTGACAGCGGCGGCCATCCGCCACAACCTTCCCCCCATGACCTCTATTCACGCCAGCTGTGTCGCCATCGGTGGTGCCGGAGTGCTCATCGAAGGTGCACCCGGCAGCGGAAAGTCCGACTTGGCGCTGCGCCTGATCGATGCTGGCGCGACCCTCGTCGCCGACGACCGGGTGCACCTGACACGCCGCAGCAGGGCCTTGCTCGCCAGCGGGCCAGCACCGTTGGCTGGCCTTACCGAGGTCCGTGGCGTTGGCATCGTGCGCCTGGCCCATGCCAGCGAAATCGCCGTTCGGCTGGCAGTTATGCTTACCGATATGCAGCCGGAACGCCTGCCGGAGCCGACAACACGCACATTGGCGGGGGTTACCGTTCCGGCCATCGCACTGGCCGCCTTCGAGGCTTCCGCTGCTGCCAAGGTCCGTGTAGCTCTTAAGGCGGTTCTCGACAATGGATCTTTCGCCGGCGCACTAGGCGAGGCTGTGCCGTGAGCGTTGGGCGCGTAATTCTTGTCACCGGGCTCTCGGGCGCCGGCAAGACGACGGCGCTGAAGACGCTCGAGGATCTTGGCTGGGAGGTAGTCGACAATCTGCCCCTCAGCTTGGTCAACAACCTGCTACCCGCCAGCCGTGATGCCGGGACCGCACTGGCGATCGGCATCGACGTGCGAACGCGAGATTTCCACACCGATTCCCTGTTCGCCGAGCTCGACGAGCTGATAGCGCAACCCGACCTCGACACGCGCCTCTTATTCCTCGATTGCGACGACGACACGCTGCGCCGCCGCTTCACCGAGACGCGCCGACCCCACCCGCTGGCCGACGATCGCCCAATCAACGACGGCATTCGCCACGAGCGCAACGTGATGTATCCGGTGCGCGCGCGCGCCGACCTCGCACTCGACACCTCGCAGCTCAGCCAGCCCGAGCTGCGCCGTGTGCTGGTTGGGCATTTCGCCCTCGAGGCGACGCCGGATCTGCGCGTCTTCATCACCTCCTTCGCTTTCCGCCGCGGCCTGCCGCGCGAGGCGGATTTGGTCTTCGACGTCCGCTTCCTGCGCAATCCGCACTATGTGGATGATCTAAAGTCTCTGACCGGCCGCGATACCGACGTTGCCGACTATGTGGCAGCGGATAACTCTTTCGCGCCCTTCTTCGACAATCTTGTGGGCTGGTTGCTACCGCTGCTGCCGCGCTATGCTGCGGAAGGCAAGAGCTATCTGACGATCGCCGTCGGCTGTACCGGCGGCCGACATCGCTCGGTCGCGGTGGCCGAGTACCTCGCGTCGCGCCTTAACGACGACGCTGTGGCCGTACAAATCGCCCATCGCGATGTCGATCGGCAGCAGACTTCGCACTAAATCAGGTATAAGACAGACCGCCCTTCGGGGATGGCAAGTCAGCCAAGGAACAGCGCAGCTATGATCGGTATCGTACTCGTCACCCACGGCCGCTTGGCGGAAGAGTTCGTTGCCGCCACTGAGCATGTGGTGGGCCCGCAGGAAGCCATGCGCAGCATCTGCATCGGCCCCGATGACGATATAGAGCAACGGCGAACGGAGATCATCGACGCCGTGGCCACAGTCGATCAGGGCGCCGGCGTGGTGATGCTGACCGACATGTTCGGCGGCACTCCATCGAATCTCGCCATCTCGATCATGGCCGAGGAGCATGTCGAAGTGATCGCCGGCGTGAACTTGCCGATGCTGATCAAGCTCGCCAGCGTGCGCGGCGAAAAGCCGCTCGCCGACGCAGTCTCCTGCGCCCAGGAAGCAGGGCGCAAATACATCAACGTCGCCAGCAGGCTACTTGCCGACGATGGCTAAAGACCGTAGGCTCGCAGCCAATAATCATAAGGAGCTCGGCTAATGCTGAAATCCGTTGCTTTCGCTTTCGCGCTGGCCCCGGCCGTAGTTCTTGCCAACCCCTTGGAGACCGAGGCTTGGCAGGACATTCTAGATCTTGAGTTCGGCGGCACTGAGGTTGTTTACGACGACAGCGTCTCACTGGTCATCCCCCAAAGCGTAGAGGAAGCCTTCAGCGTGCCCGTGGTGCTCGATTTTCGCGACACGGCCTATGAGGTGGCCGAAATCGCGCTGTTCGTCGAGAACAACCCCTTTCCGCAGGTCGCACGCATTTATCCGCAACAGCCCATTAATGCCATCGGCTTCAACATCCGCCTCGAGCAGACGACCCCGGTGCGCCTCGCCGCTATGGACCCGGACGGGGTCTGGCACGTCGTCCATAGCGAGGTCTATGTCGGCACGCCAGGCGGCTGCCAGGGAGCACCGCCACGCAGCTATATGGCCTTGGGTGAGATCGCGATGCGCCAGTTCGTACGCCCCGACGGCAATAGTCGCCTGAAGGTCAAGGTCGGCCATCCCATGCATACCGGCCTGGTGATCAATGAGGCGACTGGCGATGTGGTGCCGGCCCATTACATCGACCGCATGAGCGTAGGAAGCGAAGCCGGCGAGGTAGCGAAAATGCTGCTTTGGGCCTCAATCGCCTCCGATCCCGCGTTCATGTTAGATTTGCCGAATAGGCTGCAGACGGTGCGCGTGAGGGTCGCCGACACCGAGGGCGACGATTTCGCCATTGATGCTCAGCCGACCACGATCCCGCGTGGCTACGAGCCCGGCGAAAGGTCCAGCGACAACACCATGTAGCCGGGTTTAGCCGCTCGAGGGCAGGCACACCTTTATTTCCGGTGCCAGTTGAGATCGAACAGACGCGGATGCGCGGGTCTTTGAGGCTCCGCCAGCTGGTCAGCGGATGGCCGTGCAGCATCTGGTTGACGGGTCCGAAGCCCTTTTTGGTCGAGCTCTCACTTTTGGACGCCCTCCGGCAAGTTACAATGGGCGTGGCGCGCGATGATGCCCTAGACGTGGGACAAAGAGATTCACGACTTCATGACCGGACTTTCCCGATATGTTTCGCCAGCCGGCGCGATAGAGCAATGATGTTCCGCTTTAAACGCGGAAGCTATAACCGCCGAGCACCTATCTGAGAAAGCCGCCTGTGGACCGGTCCCGCGTTTCCGCTATTCTACTCCTAGGGCTGCCCATTGTTGGCGGCATGACCTCACAGACCCTGTTCAACCTGGTCGACACCGCCATGGTGGGGCAACTTGGCACCGAGGCACTGGCTGCCGTCGGTGTCGGCGGTTTCGTCAATTTCCTCAGCGTGGCCCTGGTCATGGGGCTTTCGGCTGGCGTGCAGGCCATGTCTTCGCGGCGCAAGGGCGAGGGCCGTGACAGCGAGACCGCGGTGCCACTCAACGGTGGCCTGGTGCTGGCGCTGGTGCTGGCCTTTCCGGCGACAGCCATATTGCAGGCGTTCGCCACTAACATTTTTGCCCTAGTCAACGAGGATCCGGCCGTAATTGCCCTCGGTGTGCCCTATTTCGAGGCAAGACTCTTCGCCATGCTCGGCGTCGGCATCAATTTTGCCTTTCGCGGCTTCTGGAACGGCATCAGCCTCAGCATAGTCTATCTGCGCACGCTGTTGATCATGCAGATTTCAAACATCGTGCTCAATTACGGGCTTATCTTCGGTGCCTTCGGCTTACCGGAGATGGGCACCACGGGGGCCGGTGTGGGCAGCGCCATCGCCACCTATATCGGCGCCCTGACCTATATGTGGATGGCCTGGCGGCGGGCACGCCCGCATGGCTTCCTCGCGGCCATGCCCTCACGCGATACGATGCTAACCATGCTGCGGCTGTCGCTGCCCTCCTCGGCGCAACAGTTCTTTTTCGCCGGCGGCCTGACAGCGCTGTTCTGGATCGTCGGCCAAGTCGGCACGCCTGAGGTGGCGGCGGCCAACGTGCTAATCAATCTCACCTTGGTGATCATCCTGCCAGGCCTGGCGCTGGGGCTCGCCGCTGCCTCGCTGGTCGGCCAAGCCCTCGGCGCCAGAGATCCAGTCGATGCCCATCGCTGGGGCTGGGACGTGATTAAAGTCGCGGCGGTGATCATGGCCGTACTCGGCCTGCCCATGGCGGTGGTACCAGAGCTGATCCTCTCGGGCTTCATTACAGATGTAGAAACACGCGCCCTGGCGATACCGCCCTTACGCCTGGTTGGCATTGTCATTGCCTTTGACTCGGTCGGCATGGTGTTGCAGAACGCCATGCTCGGCGCCGGTGCCGTGCGCACCGTCATGACCGTCTCGATCGTCACCCAGTGGGGCATCTTCCTACCCGTCGCCTGGTTGGTCGGCCCGCAGCTCGGTTATGGCCTGTTCGGCATCTGGGTCTGCCAGAGCGGCTGGCGGCTGCTGCACTCGTCCGCCCTCGCCATTCTCTGGGAACGGCGCGGTTGGACGAAGATTAAGATTTAGCCGGCCATCAACTCGCCTAGCGCTCGCAGCACGATCGAGTTTTCCTCCTCGGTGCCAAGGGAGAAACGCAGACATTTGGGCAGGCCGTAATTGTCGAGCCGTCTCGGCACAATCCCGCGAGCGAGCAGGAAGGCGTAGGCATCCGCCGCAGTATGGCCGGGCGCCTCGGGGAACTCGACAAGCACAAAATTGGCGGCAGAAGGATGTACGTGTAGGCCAAGGCCGCCGATTCCCGTCTCCAGACGCGGGATCCAGCGCTCGTTGAAGGTCGCCGCGCGTTCCAGAAACTCGCTATCTCGCAACGCCGCGATGCCGGCGGCCTGAGCTGGCGCGTTGACGTTGAACGGCCCGCGGATGCGGTTAACCACGTCAACCACGCTTTCTGGCGCGTACATCCAGCCCAGTCTCAATGCACACAACCCATAAATTTTCGAGAACGTGCGCGTCATCACCACATTATCACCCTCATCGACCAGGGCACGGCCGTCCTCGTAGTCGTCGCGCCGCATGTATTCGGCATAGGCCGCGTCGATCACCAGCAGCGTGTGCTCGGGTAGGCCCGCGCGCAGCCGACGCAGCTCGGCGCTCGGGATGTAAGTGCCGGTAGGATTGTTGGGATTGGCCAGATAGCAGATGCGCGTACGCTCTGTAGCGCGGGCCAGCAGCGCATCAACATCCGCCGTATAGCCACTCTCGGGCGTGATCACCGGCGTCGCACCTTGCGCCTGGGCTGCGATCTTGTAGATGGCGAAGGCGTGTTCTGTGATCAGCACCTCGTCACCAGTTGCAGCATACGCCTGGGCTAACAGTGTCAACAGCTCGTCCGAGCCGTTACCGCAGGTGATGCGCGCGGCTGCCATGCCGTTATGTTCGGCGAGCGCGTCGCGCAGGTCCCAGGCGCCACCATCAGGATAGCGGTGCAGGCGCTCGGCGATTTCAAGATAGGCTGCGGTCGCCAAGGGGCTTGAACCGAGCGGTGTCTCGTTCGAGGACAAAAGGATCAGACGGTCACCGCCCTCGGCGCTTTGCCGCCCCGGCACGTAGGGCGTGATATCGAGAATGCCAGAGCTTACGCTGAGCTTACTCATGGTTCCGACTCTGCTGGAAGATCTTGCGGCCGGCGGACCATAGCGCCGCGGCGGCGTTTTGGCGAGGCCGCAATCCAGTCTGAATAGCCAACCCGCTCACCGTCAACCCAAAGCGCGTGCTGTGGAACCCTCACTTGCCAAATTTATTGTGCCGGAATGGTCCAACGGAGCGATCTCGAAACCCGTTGTGTCCCGTCTGCTGAAGATCGGGGCCACATGTGACGGTTCGTACCAAGGCGATGGCGGCGAGCTAGACCGTCGAAATCAGCGCTCACAGCACTCTGATCGCTTAATAGGAACTTGCCCATACCGGTCTCCCTTGTTTCTCTCTCAAAATAGACACAGGCATGTCCGAAAGTGCCGCCATGGCGCAAATGCACCAAGGCTTGCCACAAAGGCGCCCATTTGGGACAACCTAGCGGCCCATATTTAAAGGAGACGCTCCATGCTGCTCCACGGCAACCCATTTTCGCCCTTCGTGCGCAAGGTTCTGGTTCTGGCCCATGAGACGGGCCTGGCCGAGCAGATTGAGCATCGCCACGCATCGATGACACCGCTCTCACCCGATCCGGCGCTAACGCCGGTTAATCCACTCGGCAAAGTACCGACTCTGGTGTGCGATGACGGCCGGGTGCTCTACGATTCACGGGTTATCTGCGACTTTCTCGACGGGTTGCACAAGGGTCCGCGTCTACTGCCCGCGGCAGGCCCTATACGGCTTGATGTATTGCGCCGCCAGGCGCTCGCGGACGGTCTGATGGATGCGGCGGTGCTGCTGCGCTATGAAACCGTGCTGCGGCCCGCCGCGCTGCGGTGGCCCGAGTGGATCGCCGGCCAGTGGGGCAAGATCGACCGCGCCGTCGAGGCCATGGCAGCCGAGTCCGTGAACACCAGCATCGACCTCGGCACGCTGGCCACGGCCTGCGCGCTGGCCTATCTCGACATCCGCTTTCCCGAGCATGGTTGGCGCCAGAACCGCGCAGATCTTGCCGCCTGGTTCTCCTCCCTATCGGAGCGCGCCGCGATGATGGCAACCCGCCCACCCACGGAAGAATAAGAAAACGGTAGAACGACGGACCCCGCCCAGCGGACACAAGATCACGATCGTGACGGCGCTACCACAGACGGCCAGCCGGAATATGCGCTCGCATGCCTGGCTCCGTGTCCTATACTGGCACCATGAGCGAGGCGCCGCATGTTTTAGTGGTCGATGACGACGATCGCCTGCGCGCCCTATTGCGGCGCTATCTGATCGGGGGTGGCTTTCTCGTCACCACAGCGGCGAATGCAGCAGAGGCGCGCGCGCGCCTACGCGGCCTGCGTTTCGACGTCATCGTGCTTGACGTCATGATGCCCGGCGAGGACGGCATGGGCTTCACACGCTGGCTGCGCGAGGATGACCGTACACCGGTGCTTATGCTTACTGCGCAGGATTCGGTCGATAACCGCATCGCCGGACTCGACAGCGGCGCTGACGACTATCTCGTCAAGCCTTTCGAGCCGGGCGAACTGTTGGCGAGACTGAAAGCGATATTGCGCCGTGTGCGAGCCTTTCCCGGCGTGCGTTTTGGCGCCTTTATCTTCAACGCGCGCACGGGTGCCCTGCATGAGGGAGAACAGCCGGTACCGCTGACCTCTTCAGAGGAGGCGCTGCTGCGCGCCCTGGCCGAACACCCCGGTGAGGTGCTCGCCCGCGAGACCCTCGGTACCGGGGCGGGGACGCGCGCCATCGATGTACAGATCACCCGCTTGCGGCGCAAGATCGAGCCTGACCCACGCCGTCCGCGCTATCTGGTCACTGTGCGCGGCGAAGGCTACAGCCTGCGCACTGACGATGCCGGGGCGCGCGAGCTATGAGACCCCTTCGGCGCTTTCTGCCGGGCGGGTTGTTCGGCCGCTCGCTCTTGATCGTCATGGTACCATTGGTTTTGCTGCAGGCGGTCTCAGCCTACATTTTCTATAGCCGCCATTGGGAGGACGTAGGCCGCCGCTTGGCGCTCGGCCTGGCCGGCGAGATTGCGCTCTTGATTGATGCCGTCAAGGCCGATGGTAGCCAGGTCAACGCCTCCTGGCTGATCAACCGCGCTCGCCTCGACATGGCGGTCGAGGCTGCTTTCGAGCCCGGTGTCACGCTGCCCGATCGGCCATCGCACGTGTTCTTCGGTCCCGTCGACCAGACCCTCGCCCGGGTTCTACCGGAGCGCATCTCCCACCCCTACCAGTTCGACACCCACAGCAATCCCGACCGGATCAGTATCGCCGTCGAGCTAGCGACTGGTGTACTCACCGTTTCGGCATCACGCAAGCGTCTGTTCAGCAGTACAATCTATGTATTCATTCTCTGGATGGTCGGTACATCGCTGGTGCTTCTGACGCTGGCCATCTATTTTCTGCGTCGGCAAATCCGCCCTATCCGGGCCCTGGCGCATGCCGCCGACGGCTTTGGCAAGGGCGTGCTGATCGCCGACTTCAAACCATATGGCGCCACGGAGGTGCGCCAGGCTGCTCGCGCCTTCTTGCGCATGCGCGAGCGCATCCGTCGCCAGTTGACCCAACGCACGGAGATGCTGGCGGGTGTCAGCCACGATTTGCGCACGCCTCTGACACGAATGAAGCTGCAACTCGAGATGGATGCCGATGCCGGAGCCATTGCTGCCCTTAAGGCCGACGTCACCGATATGGAACGCATGATCGAGGGCTATCTTGCCTTCGCTCGTGGCGAAGACAGTGAGGAAACGACTGAAGTAACGCTCGCCGATTTATTGGCGGAAGTGGCTGCGGACGCCAAGCGCAACGACATCGCGCTAACGCTCGGCGGGGTGCCCGACGGCGTCATGCTGGCGCTGCGCCGGAACGCTGTCAAGCGCGCCCTGACCAATCTCATCGACAACGCAGCGCGCTACGGTAGCCGTGTCAACCTCGCTGCAACCTTGGGGCAAGAGACCTTATCGATCACGATCGACGACGACGGTCCGGGTATTCCCGCCGAAAGCCGTGAGGCGGTGCTCAAACCTTTCTTCCGCCTCGACCCCTCGCGTAATCCGGACACCGGCGGTGTCGGTTTGGGCCTCTCGATCGCTACAGACGTGATGCGCAACCATGGCGGCGACTTGCGGCTTGAAGATGCGCCGCTAGGCGGCTTGCGCGCTCACGCGACACTTCCGATTTGACAGAACAGGCGGTACACATCAGCGGATCTTGAGCCACCGATTCTGTGATAACACTATTCGCACATCATGGTGCAGGTTTGCGATGCTTACTCTGTGGGTGGATTACCATCAACCTTTGGGACATCACCCTTTAGCTCCGCACATGGAAGTTGGTGGGTTCCCCAAATTTGGATTTCTGGCTTCAGCCACGTGGCATCGTCTAGAGTGCCTGCCTTGATGAACAGCAGGTCTGGTAACAATCCAGCATCGCTAAAGATAGGCGACCCGCAGTTACCGCAGAACTTGCGATACATATACTGGCCGCTTTCTGTGGTGTCCTCGTACGATTTTAATTCAGCACCGGTCACTGCCAAACTCTCTCTCGGCACCGCCAATACTACGGAAAAAGCTGATCCTGCTTGTTTCTGGCAATGCTTACAGTGACAAATCGCAGTCAGAACGGGCTCACTATCGCTCTTGTAACGGACCGCACCACAAAGACAGCCACCTTCTACCTGTGCCATTATTTTATTCCCCCAACAAAGTTTACACTAGTCATCCAATTTTTCCCCCGCTTGGCTGCGGCTGATAATTCTATATCTTGCTTGCACACAATCGCAAATGGTGTCCTGAGTGAGAATGAAACATCGCGTTTCCTATCGGTTTTCTTGTTTTTAGCACGCGGCGGCCAGATGCTCCGTCGCCACCGAAGCGGCATTGACTTCCCATAGGAGTCCAAATCCGTGCAGCGCCCTGGCAGGCATCAAGAACGGGAACAGCTTCTTCGACGAGGCCGTTGCGCACACGGTATAGAGCTGTTCACTGGTCGCAGGTTAGCCGACTGAACCAACCGTTTAAATATCGCACTTTTGTTGCGATCGGACCGATCTCCTGACCTGGGCCCCTTGGCTCCCTCACTCATAAGGAGAGTCCTGGTTCTGCATAACGCATTGTCGAAGGGTTGGCACG
>JASLYQ010000031.1 GCA_030739735.1 Alphaproteobacteria bacterium
CGGCAGAGCAGACGCTTCCCCGCATCCTGCTTGAGGTCAATGGTGACACCGCGCTTGTTGGCGTTGAGCATGGCCAACGGCACCAAGCCGCCGCGCACGTCGGCACGCCGCCGCAGGGGCTCGCCCTGGGGCGGTTCGATCTTGATCACCTCGGCGCCCGCCTTGGCGGCGAGAAATCCGGCATAGGGACCCTGATAGATTTGGCCCAGGTCGAGCACCACGAGGCCTGTTAGGGGTAGCTCCGTTGTTATCATGGCAAGGGTTTCCGCATCCACAGTCTGACCCATCATGACCTAAAGCGCTGGGTCACCGCAACAACCCTTGCCGTAGCCACGCCTCCGTCCTATGACTGGTCACGACCGTTGCCAAAAGCCGAGAGGACACCCATGAGCACCATCACGCGCATCGTCGTGCAAAGCTTTGCCTACGAACTGGAGGATTTCGGTGCCAATCCGATGGTCTTTGAGAAAGGTGCTAGCAAGCGCTTTGCAAAATTTGCCGTTACGGTGGAGAGCGATGATGGTCTTGCCGGCAGCTATATCCCCCACCTCGGCGGTACCGGCCATGCGCTGGCCCAGGTCAAGGAGATGGCACCTGGCCTGATTGGCCGCGATGCCGAGCAGCGAGAGAAGATCTTCGAAGACCTCAAGATCGGTTGGCGCCATTTCGACAAAGTCGGCATCGCTGCCCTTGATGCAGCGCTGTGGGATCTTGCCGGCAAGAAATACGACGCCTCCGTAGCGCGTCTCCTTGGTGGCTATCGTGAGCGCCTGCCGGCTTATGCCAGCACATATCCTGGCCAGGTCACGTGCGGCGGCCTTGACAGTGTCGAGGCCTATGCCGATTTTGCCGAGGACTGTGTCGCCCGCGGTTTTCCCGGCTTCAAGATCCACGGCTTCATGGACGGCAAGCCGGCCACCGAGATCGCTATCATGACCGCCATCCGCGACCGTGTGGGCAGTGCTATCAAGCTCATGACCGATCCCGCCTCTAGCCTGCCGTCGTTTCTTGACGCGGTCGAGGTTGGTCGTGCCTGTGACGATCTCGGTCTCTTTTGGTACGAAGACCCCTATCGCGATGCCTCTAGCAGCGCCGCAGCCCACAAGCGCTTGCGCGGTTTCGTTCGTACGCCACTGATGATTGCCGAGCACATACGCGGCTTCGAACAAAAGGCCGATTTCGTGCTCGCCGGCGGCACTGATATCCTCCACGTTGACCCGGAGCTGGATGGCGGCATCACCGGAACTCTCAAGTTGGCACGCTTCGCTGATGCACTCGGTATGGAAGTCCAGCTACATACCGCCGGACCCATTCACCGCCACTGCATGGCCGCCATCCCCAACACCCATTTCTACGAGCTGGGTCTGCTCCGCCCTGATGCCTGGAACGGCTTCCAGCCGCCGGTCTATGCCGATGAGTACGGCGACCAGCTCGATAATGTGGGTGAGGATGGCTGCGTTCCGGTGCCTACCGGGCCTGGTCTCGGCGTTACCTATGACTGGGGCAAGATCGCACGCTGGGAGACCGCACGCGAAGTCTTCGAGTAGCTTGTATCGCGACTTCCGGGGCCGTATATCTTGATCCCGGGTGGGTGATCTGATCGGAGTGTCTCGGTGGCCGTAGCCAGTATGACAGGGTTCGCCCGTTGCCAGGGCCACCACCAGAACCATGACTGGGTCTGGGAGATTAAGAGCGTCAATAACCGCGGGCTCGATTTGCGCTGCCGCCTCGGTCCGGGCAACGATGCCCTGGAGCCCGAGTTGCGACGACGTCTGGGTGAGTATGTGACGCGTGGCAGCGTCTCTGTCGGCTTGTCCGCACGGCGTGCGGCCGTAGCGACACCGTTGCATCTCAACAGAGCCTTTCTCGCTGACATGGTGGCAGAGACGCGGGCGCTTGCCAACGAGCTCGCACTGCCGCCGCCGGGGCTCGATGCGCTGATGGTTCTGCCCGGAGCAATCGAGCCGGAAGCGGAGCAAGAAGACGCGCTTGAGGCGCGTCACGCGGCAATTCTGGCGAGCTTCGATGAGGCCGTGGTCGCCTTGTGCGCGGCGCGTCGTGACGAAGGCGTCCGGTTGGCCGAGGTGCTGACGGCGCTGTTGCTCCAAATCGCTGACGGCACCGAGCTGGCAGCCGCAAGTGCCGAGGCGCAGCCGCACGTCCTGCGGGCCAAGCTCGAAGCGCAGATTGCCGAGATTGTCGAGGCCACGCCGGCCTTATCGGAGGAGCGTCTGGCCCAGGAAGTGGCCATACTCGTCGTTAAGGCAGACATCCGCGAGGAGATCGAGCGCCTGCGCGCACATGTTGCCATGGCGCGCGAGCTGTTGGCGGAGGGAGGTGCCATCGGCCGACGTTTCGACTTTCTCTGCCAGGAGCTCAATCGCGAGGCCAATACGCTGTGCTCAAAGTCTTCGGACGTGGCGCTGACTGCTATCGGCCTGGATCTGAAGGCGGCTGTCGACCGTCTGCGTGAGCAAGTGCAGAACGTGGAATGAGGAAACGCTCGTGAGCCCCAACCCGCACGTCACTCGTCGCGGCATGATGCTGATCCTGTCTTCGCCGTCCGGCGCTGGCAAGACGACCATATCGCGCCGCCTGCTGGAGGCTGATCCAGGTTTGTGGATGTCGGTGTCGGTGACCACCCGGCCCATGCGCCCCGGTGAGGTGCCCGGTGAGGACTATCGCTTCGTCAAGTCCGGTGAGTTTCAGGCCATGATCGATAACGGCGAGTTGCTCGAGTATGCGCGGGTATTCGATTACGATTACGGCACGCCGCAGGGCCCGGTTCTGCGCTCGCTGGAGCAGGGCCGCGACGTGCTGTTCGATATAGACTGGCAAGGCGCGCAGCAGCTCAGCGAGGGCATGGGTGATGACGTGGTCAAGGTCTTCATCCTGCCGCCGTCAACCAAGGAGCTGGAGCGCCGGCTAACCAATCGGGCGCAGGACAGCGTCGAGGTGGTGGCCAATCGCATGGCCAAGGCAGCGGCCGAGATGACCCATTGGGCGGAATACGACTACGTGGTGATCAACCACGACATCGACCAGGCCGTGGCACAGGTCATGGCAATCCTCACCGCCGCCCGACTGCGCCGCGACCGCTATGTAGATCTCAGCCGCTTCGTAAGCGAGCTTCAGGGCGAATAAGCGCGGGCCAAGGCGCAGAACTGGCAGACGCTCAAGGTCTCTGCCCGCGCCTCGCCGGCAATGCCCGCCTCTTCCAGCAGTGCCGCCGACTCACCCGTCAGTGCCTTGAGGCTGCTGCGCAGCATCTTGCGCCTTTGACCGAAAGCGGCGCGCGTCACGGCTTCGAGGCTGATGATGTTGGCCTCGGCGAGCGGCGTTCGCCGCGGCACCAGCTGGACCACGCTGGAGGTCACCTTGGGCGATGGCTTGAAGGCGCGGGCCGGCACGTCGAACAAACGCTGAACCTCGCAAAGCCATTGCGTCAGCACGCTGAGGCGTCCATAGCCGCGGCTGCCGGGCGCGGCGGTCAGGCGCGCGGCGACCTCCTTCTGAAACATCACCGTGAGGCTGGTAAAGGTGCCCGGCGATGTGGCGATGGCGTGTAACCAGCCGATTAGCAGCGCCGTTGCGATATTGTAGGGAAGGTTGGCGACAATGGCGCGCGGCGCTGCCACCAAGGTAGTGGTATCAAGCTTTAAGGCATCGCCCTCGATCACAGTCAGGCGTCCCGCCGCGGCCGCAACCAGGTCGGCGAGTGCGGTCACGGCGCGGCTGTCGCGCTCGACCGCCACGACCTCGCGTGCACCGTTGGCGAGTAGTGCCCGGGTCAAACCGCCGGGTCCCGGACCTATTTCGATGACGGCCATTTGCGAGATATCGCCTGCGGTGCGTGCGATGCGGTCGGTGAGATTGCCGTCGAGCAGAAAGTTCTGGCCCAGCGATTTCCGTGCTGCCAGACCGTGTTGCGCGATAACCTCGCGCAGTGGCGCCAGCCCCGAGATATCCAGCTTAGGATTAGTGGGCGTCGGCATGCTCCCGTAGCTCGACGAACGCTACCTGGCGCAGATTGCGGATCATACGTCGCTCCATCGTCGACAACCGCCTGGACGCGATTTGCTCGTATATGGCGTTGCTAAGATCGGTTTCCGTATCGAGATCCTTGCGTTCGCAAGCCATAAGGATGTGGATGCCGGCATCCGTGGTCTGCGGCGCGCTTGGCTCGCCGACCCGCAGTTCAGCGACAGCACTGCGCAGGACCTGCGGCAAATCGCCCAGGCGTACCCAGCCGATATCTCCGGAGAGGCTCGATTCGATGGTGGCGGCCCGCTCGCGCAAAGCGTCGCAGCCCGCCACACTGGCTGAGACCTCTGCTGCTTGTGCCAGACGGCTCGCTGCGGCGCCTTCCTTCTCTCCGGTCTCCGCCGGCAACAGAATCTGGCTAAGATAGATTTCCTCTTTACTGTTGTCCTCTTCCAGAACGCGCCGCTTGTCGCGTAGGTAAATAATATGAACCGCATCGAGCGTGCGAATCGGATCCGATATTTCGCCGACCGTCATGTTGGCCAGGGTGGTCTCGATCGCGGGTCGGCTTTGGCCCTCGCGCAGCCAGCCCATATCGCCTCCGGCGCGGGCCAGAGCGTTTTGGCTGAACTGGGCTGCCACGCCGCCGAAATCGGCACCGCTTCGCAGCTGCGCCACCAGGTCATTTGCCGTTGCCACCAGTGCTGCATCGGTGGTGCTCGGATCGAGGTAGAGGTCGATTTCTGAGAGTAGATATTCTGGCAGGCCCCTGCTGGCTTCGAGACGCTCGAGCTCGGCATTGATCTCGTCGTCGCTGACGTTGAGGGTCGGGCGCAGGCGCTGATTGACGAACTTGCCCCAGATAATCTGGGCTCGCACCTGGCTTTCCACGGCACTTACCGGAATGCCGACCCGCGCTAGATGTTCAGCCAGGCCACCGGGCGGCGCGCCGATATTGACGGCGATCTCCTCTACCGCGCGCTCGATCTCGGTGTCGCGCACGCGCACGCCCTGTCGTTCTGCTTCCTGAACCTGAAGGATCTCGTCGATGAGGTTGCGCAGAACCACGCGCACGAGCCGAGCGCGCATCTCAGGCGTGTCGGGCAGATTGGAGCTGTAGATTGCCATGGCGACCCGCGCCTCTAGATCGAAGGCAGAGACCACGTCCTCATTGACGATGGCGACAATGCGCATCAAATCCTGGGCGCGTACAGCCGTTATCGCTGCGATTAGTCCCAATGTTATCGTGGCAATATGCCAAAAGCGTCGTGTTCGAGCCGCCATCATTCTGCACTCCACCGAGAGGCAGCAAGCATAGGAACTGGGTCCGCTGGTCGCAATAAGCTCAACCCAGGTTGCGCAGGCGCACCATTACCGAGATGCTGGTCGAATTCGGGACGTCGAGCTGGTGCGTGAAACTGCGGTGGGCCTGCAGGGTCAGGGTGATGCATTCGTCCTCGTAGGCGAGGCCGACGCCGCTGGCGAGGCTGCCGCCGGGTGAGCTGAGCGCGCGCTGGTGGTGGGCCGTCAGGCGCCAGAATTTCTGAAAGCGATAGGCCGTCGAAAAATTGAGTTGCTCCACCGTGCTGGGCACACCCGACGTCGGCTGATGGCTTAGGTTGATATAGCTGAGATTCCCACGCAGCCACTCCGGCCCGGCTGACGCCGACAGTGAGTTGCGCTGAATGGAGAGATTGTCATTGTTGACTCGGAAGCGCAGACTGACATCCAGCCAGCGAGCAGGTGCCACGGTAAGGCGGCCGACATAGTCGGAGAAATGGTCGGCCAGGCCCGTGCCCGTTTCGAAGGTGTCGTCGTCGCGCGCGCGCCAAGTCTGGCCAATTAGCAACTCCGACCAGGCGCCACTATTGCCGTAATGGGCCATGCGAATCCCGGAATTTGCTCGCAGACCGCTCTCGATGCGGTCGAGCCCGGGATAGCGGTTGGCACTGAACAGGTTGGCGTCGTCGAATTCGAAGGACAGGCTATCCTCGTTCGGAATCTCGGTTGGATTGCCACCATTCGGCCCGATGATGAGCTGCAGGATGGGCTCGACGATCTGACGGCTCTCGGCGCCGTCACGCACCCAGGGCCAACGCATATTTGCTTCTGCCTGTGGCACCACGCGACCGGTGATGCCGTCCAGGCTGTCGCCTGTCGGGCGTACTGGGTTGGTCAACTCTGTCACCCGGTATACGTCTCCTCTTAATGACAGGCGCAATTTCGTAAGCAGGCCGGCGCTGCTGACCAGCGGCATCTGCCAGCCGGTCGTCAGCGAAAGGCGCTGGCTGTCCGCCCCTCTGGGCCTGCCGAGTACGCGCATGTTGCCGTTGAACATCCAGATGCCGTCGGGGCCGGCCTCGCTGCGCCAGGCATAGTCGAACAGCGGCAGCACCCAAGGCACGGTCTTTTCGTCGATACCAGGATCGAGATTCTGGAAATAATAGGCGTCCAAGTCCGCCCGCACGCGGCTCTCGCCGCCATGCAGGTACACGTTCTGTATCAGCGAGGGTTGGCCGCGGGCAAAACCATAGCGCGCCAGATAGGTTGCGTCCGTCGAGCGCGCGATATCGAAACCTGCTTTCCAATAGGGATTGAGAGCGAACTCGCCATAGGTATCGATGTGCCCGCGGCTGTGCGCGCTGGGTCGGTTGTCGCCGGGCAGCCGGTCGCCGCGGGTAATGCTGCTTGCCGCCTCGAAATAGCCGTTCTCGGTGGCTTGACGATACTCGCCGGTCAGTATCGCCCCTTCCTTGGAGGTGACGATCGGCGTGATAGTGGCATCGCGGTCGCCGGCGATGTTGAAAAAATAGGGCTGACCGTAAGTGAAGCCGAGGGTCGAGTTCCGGCTGAAGTTGGGAGGCAGGAAGCCGGTCTTGCGCTCGACCGTGGGGTCCGGGTGGCTGAAGAACGGCGTATAAAGCACGGGAACGCCAAACACTTCGAGGAAGGCGTCCTGATAAGAGATCGAGCGTTGTTTGCGGTCATGGGTCACGCGCAATGCCTTGACCTGCCACAACGGATCCTTGTCGGGATTGTCCTCGCAGAGGTTGCAGGGGCTGTAGACCGCATTGGCAAGCCGAGTGCGGCCGTCGGCGCTCATGCGCCCGCCGCTGGCGGCGAGCTTTGAGCCGTCGGCGAGCAGCATGGCGAGACCATGCACCGCACCGCTCTTCAGGTCGCCCGTAAGCTCCAGCCGATCGGCGAAGATGACCTCACCAGAGGGCTCGACCAGGGCAACGTTATCCGTGGCTGTCACCAGGTCGCGGCGCTTGTCGTAGGCAATTTGGTCGGCACGTAGCACCCGATCCCCACGGGCCAGCTCGACCGATCCCACCGCCGTGACGATTCCGCTCCGATCGTCGTAAACAACTTCGTCGGCGAGCATGAGTACGTCGTCGTCCGCGAACTGCGTCTTTGCCGTAGCGGCCAAGCCTGACCAGGCCCAGGCCAAGGCCGCTGCCGCCAGGATCCAATTCGCCAATCTCAAGGCACCGCCTCCACTATGCCGTCGCGCGTGCTCTAGGTTCCTCTGACATACAACAGCATGCCCGTGCCTGCCAGCACCGTGACGCCAGCCGGTGCCCAGGCCGCGAAAAGCATCGGAATGCTAGCCGACAGCCCAAGCGCGGTGACCACGTCGGAGAACACGTAAAGGACGAATCCCGTGAGCACGCCTGCCGCGATCGTCAGACCCGTGCCGCCGCGCCGCACGCTGCGTAGCGAGAAGGTAGCGCCAATCAGCACCATGCCGAGCAAGAGCAAGGGGCCGGCGAGAACGGAGTTCCAGTAAAGCCGGTGCTTGAGCGCGGAGAAGCCGGCGCGCTCAAGCAGGGCAACGAATCGCGGAATCTGCCAGAACGATAGGGTCTCCGGTGCTGAGAAGCTGTCCTGTATCTGGCTAATCGTCAGCTCAGTCGGAAAATTGAAAGTTGCGTGGCGTTCACCGAGTTGGTCCGGAGCCGTGATCAAGGTATCCGAGAGCGCCCAGTAGCCGTCCTCCAGCTTAGCCGTTGCGGCGTCGATGCGTTGGACGAAATGATCCTTGCCTTGGTAGCGAAAAATGATCACTTCGTGCAGCGTCAGCTCGGGTTGTGTGATGCGCTGGGCGTGGATCACCGCCTCGCCCTCGTCATCCGCTTGGCGCAGCCACAGTCCAGAGCTGGATACGGCAAGATTGGAGATGTTTCCGCGCAGAAACTTTCCGTCCAGCAGCTCATAGCGGAACAGCATAGCCGCCGCTAGCGGGTTGAAGATGACGACCATAAAAGTGCCGATGGCCAGCGCCAGCAGCAGCGCGGGTAGCAGCATTTGCCAGGTCGACACGCCGCTGGTGCGAATGATGGCCATCTCCTGACTACGCATGAGGTGGGTCAGGGTCAGCATCACGCCCATGAGCACAGAATAGGGTACGATACGCTGCGTCAGATAGGGAAGATGTAGCGCGGCCATGCGCACCACCACCACGAAGTCCGCATCGCTCTCGCTGGCGGCGCGGCGACTGAGTTCGACCAGGTCGAACAGGAAAATCAATGTTGCCAGGGTGAGGAAGGCGATGCCGATGCCGATCAGGAACTGGCGCACGAGGTAGGTCGACAGGGTCCAAGAGAGGAGCATTTTGTCACGCCATACCCGGCGACAGAAGCCGCGCTGCCAGGCGCCAGGGCCGCTCGCTGATCAGTGCCATGCCTGCCGCGGCGCCGACACTGACGATCAGCACGTAATAGCCGGCCGCCAGGCCAGGGTCGCCGACGATGGCGCTGCCGAGCCAGAAGGCTGCGCCCTGAAAGCTGAGTGCCACGCCGGCGGCGCCGAGGATGCGCAAGCCCCGGCCACCACGGCCGACCTCGCCGGGCAACAGCGCGGCGCAGCCGATCAACGCCAATACCACTGCATAGAGGGCGGTACCTAGGCGGCGGTGCGCCTCGGCATGGAACTCGCGAAGATGGCGTGGCTCAGCGCTTTCGCCAGGGTTGATCAGCTCGGGCAGAAAGCGCTCCTTCGCTTCGCGAAAGCGGCCCGGTACAAACCCAGGGGATTTGCCAAAATCGAACGCGTAGGAATCAAAATAAAGCATCGACAGCCGGCTATCCTCGGCATTGATCTGCTGGCGGCTGCCGTTGAGCAGCATGAACCGTGGGCCCGACGGGGTTGCCACCAGCATGCCGCGCTCGGCCATCACGGTCGACGGCTCCATGGGGTCGCGCTCGTCATGCACTAGGATGCCCGACAGCTCGCCATCGGATTCGCGTCCGCGCACATAGATAGTCAGCCCTTCGACCGGGGTATTGAAGACCCCTTCCTGCAACAACACCGAGGCATAGGATTCGCGGATCTCGAACTGCTTGTCCTTGAATACGCGAAAGCCGGCCGGCATCAGGTAGAGGTTGATCACCAGAACTGCCAGCATCACCGCCAATCCGAGTCCGACGGCGGGTGTTGCCAGGCGCCAGTTTGAGAGGCCGATGGCCCGCAGCACTACGATCTCGGAATCGACTAGCAGGCGATGATAGACGTAAAGCACGCTGGCGAACAGCGCGATCGGCAGGATAACGCCGAGTACCGACGGGGTTAGCAACAGCGTCAGGGTCAGGAAAAGTCCGATCGACAGGCCCTTGTTGATGATCAAATCGACGAAGCGCAACGACTGGCTGAGCCAGATGACCCCGGTCAGGCTGAGGCTGACTACCAGGAAGGGCCCCATCAATTGCGCGAGGATGTAGCGAAAATGGCGGTGCATAGGAGTATAAGATAAACAACTTCTTCCCCTCTCGGCAACATCGGCTAGATTGGCACGAACGCAACCCAGAGCACGGATATCACCATGAACATAACATTCGCCAAACCGAGCTTAACCGGCACCGCGACCTTGGTCGTTGGCTGCGCCGAGGGTGGCACGCTGACGCCAAGTGCGGCGCGCCTCGACAAGACCTCAGGTGGCGCGCTGAGCAAGGCCGTGGCGCATGCGCGCTTCACAGGCAAAGCGGGACAGACGCTGACGCTCATGGCGCCAGCCGGGGTCAAGGCCGGCCGCATCGTCCTGCTCGGCCTCGGGGTCGGCAAGGCGCTCGACGGCTTGGCGGCTGAGAAGCTCGGTGGAGCTATCGTCGCTGCCCTGGCGATGTCAGGCGAGAGCCGTGCCGCGGTGGTGGTCGAGAAGCCTAAGGGCTGCAGGCTCACCAGCAACGAGGTCGCGGCCCAGATCGGCCACGGCGCGCGTTTGCGTTCCTATCGTTTCGACAAATATCGCACTAAGCAGAAGAAGACCGAGAAGCCATCGTTGACGCGCCTCACCGTGATGTGCCTGGATGTGGCGTCGGCCCGCGCTGCCTTCAAGCTTGCCGAGGCGCTTGCCGAGGGTGTGGCATTGACCCGCGATCTGGTCTCGGAGCCGGCTAACGTGCTCACGCCGCCGGTCTACGCCAAGGAGATCCGCAAGCTCTCTCGGGACGGCATCAATGTGGAAGTTCTCAACGAAGCACGGCTCAAGCGCATGGGCATGGGCGCCATCGTCGGCGTTGCCCAGGGCAGCCAGCACGGCGCCCATATCGTCGTCATGCGCTGGAATGGCGCCGGGGCCCGCGGCAACAAGGCGCCCGTCGCCTTTGTTGGCAAGGGGGTGACCTTCGATACTGGCGGCATCTCTATCAAGCCCTCGGCCGGCATGGAGGATATGAAGTGGGACATGGGTGGCTCAGCCGTCGTGGTTGGGCTGATGCGTGCGCTGGCACGGCGCAAGGCCAAGGTCAACGCGGTCGGCGTGGTTGGTTTGGTGGAGAACATGCCGTCCGGGACAGCACAGCGGCCGGGCGACGTGGTTAGCTCTTATTCCGGCCAGACCATCGAAATTCTCAACACCGACGCTGAAGGCCGTCTAGTGCTGGCCGACGCGCTCTGGTATACGCAAAGCCGCTTCAAACCCCGCTTCATGGTCGACCTGGCGACATTGACCGGTGCCATCATAGTTTCGCTCGGCAATTATCAGGCTGGCCTGTTTGCCAATGACGACAAGCTAAGCCAGCGGCTTGTCGCTGCTGGCAAGGCGGTGGCGGAGCCGGTCTGGCCCATGCCCATGGACGACTATTACGACAAGCTGATCAAATCCGACATCGCCGACATGAAAAATATCGGCGGGCGCGGCGGCGGCAGTGTCAGCGCAGCCAAGTTCCTCGAGCGCTTCGTCAACAAGGTGCCATGGGCGCATCTGGATATTGCCGGCGTCACCTGGACCAAGGAGGGCAACGAACTGGTGCCCAAGGGCGGTACCGGTTTCGGCGTGCGCCTGCTTGACCGCCTGGTGGCCGACCACTACGAAGGATGACGACCGAGGTCGGCTTCTACCAGCTCAGTCGCTGGCCGCTTGAGCGGGCTTTGCCACGTTTGCTCGAGCGTGCCGCAGCCCAGGGTCTGCGCTGTGTCGTGCGTTTTTCCTCGGCCGAGCGCCTGGCCCAGATCAACGCCTATCTCTGGACCTACGATGCTGATTCCTTCCTCGCCCATGGCGGGCCAGAGGACGGCCACACCTCTGAGCAGCCGGTCTACCTGACTTGCGTCGAGGAGAACCCCAATGCGGCTACGGTGCTGCTGCTGGCGGAAGGCGCCGAGGCCGGCGACCGCGACGCTTACGACCGCTGCCTTGATCTCTTTAACGGCACCGAGGCGCATGCGCTCACGGCCGCCAGAGCCCGCTGGAAGGCGCTTAAGGAAGCGGGCTACCCGCTAGCTTACTGGGCTCAGACAGACGACGGCCGGTGGGAAAAGCGAGCGGATGCCATAAACAATTGATTCAGAGGCACAGACAAGGATTAGGTTCGTTTGGTAAATTCGTGTAGACAGTTGGGTCTTGTTTTTTTTGACTCTTCCCTGTTTTTCGAAAGTCTTTCGATCAAGGGATGTGCTAAAAATAAGTAACTGTCACCAAGCAAGCCTCGCTGTCACCGCGGGATGATCTCTACTCCTCTTCGATCTCAATCAGCGCGATGCAGCCGGCTTCGGCGGTGAGAGCCAGCTCGCCGTGCTTGAGCGCTAGCGCGTCGTCGCCGAAGAGGCTGCGGCGCCAGCCGTGCATGGCTGGAACGTTCGCCGCATCGTCATCAGCGATGCGTACTAGGTCGGCGCTGGAAGCGACCAGCTTCACCGCCACGTCATTCTCATCGCAGCGCATCTTCAGCAGAACTTTGAGCAAATCAACGAGTGGGCCGACACCGCGCGGTGTGGTCTTGGGTTTGTTGAGGCTGGGGTGCTCGCCTTTGGGCAGGGCGACGCCTGCCGCCACTGCCTCGAGCATGGCTGGGCCGAGCGGGCCCTTAAGTAGGCCTCTGCTCATGCCGCGAATGCGAGCCAGCTCGTCAAGGTCGGCACAGCGGTGGGCGGAAATTTCCAGCAGCGCATCGTCGCGCAGTATACGCTGGCGCGGCACATCGTGGCTCTGGGCATAGCGCTCGCGTGCCGCTGCCACCTCGCGCAGGATGGCCAGAAAATCAGGCGCCACGGTGCGCGTCTTGATGCGTCGCCAGGCGTCTTCGGGGCGCATGGCATAGGCATCCTCGCAGGTTAGCACGGTCATCTCTTCCTTTACCCAGGGGCCGCGCCGCGATTCCTCCAGGCTGGCCGAGAGCTTCTGATAGATCAGCGGCAAGTGCTCGACGTCGGCTAGCGCGTACGTTAGCTGGCGCTCGGTTAGCGGTCGCTTCGACCAGTCGGTAAAGCGCGACGACTTATCGATTTTGGCTTGCGCCAGTTTGCGCGCTAGCTTCTCATAGGCTGCCGCTTCGCCAAAACCGCAGACCATGGCCGCAACCTGGGTGTCGAACAATGGCACCGGTACCTGGTTTGAGAGATTGTAGAAAATTTCCAGGTCCTGGCGCGCCGCGTGCATCACCTTGAGGATGCTGGGGTCGTTGATGAGATCGAGCATGGGTGCGAGATCGATGCCGTCTGCCAGTGGGTCGACCGCTGAAGCCAGCCCGTCAGAACCAGCAATCTGCACCAGGCAGAGCTTGGGCCAAAATGTGCTCTCGCGCATGAACTCGGTATCGAGGCAAACAAAGGGCGCATCCGCTAGTTGCGTGCACAACGCGGCCAGCGCGTTGGTATCGGTAATCAGTGACATGGCGCTGCTATAGCACCCTTCACGACATCCGGGGAGAGGGTTCCGCGTTTTCAGAAAATCGAGTCGGCGAAATGTATCCCCATCCCGGAGGGGGAGGGCGGTCTCTCTGCCCAGTTAGGCACTTCGATTTAGCTGTCGAAGGTCTCGACGTGATGGCTTTACCGGTCTAGGTCACACTGGTTGGCAGTCGTGGCCGACCTTTCAGCTGAGCGCGTTGCCGGTGCCGCGATCGTCGGTCCGCATGGGGTCGTTCCTCCCGATTTTTCCCCAAGAGGCGACGACGAGGAGAGTGCACACGAAATAGGAGCGCCTACTTAAATGTCTGCTACCGTCACCGGCGCATTACCATGTTCCTGGGTCATCGAGTTGCTGAGCGGGTGGCCAAATTCCGGCACGTCTATCTCGAACATATCGCCCTCTTCCGTTTTTACCGCATCGGCGAAGCTGATGCTGCCAGCCCCTAAAAAATGGATGTGGATGTCGCCGGGGCGGCGGAACAGGGTGTACTTGAAGTGGTGGTGCTCTAGGTTGGCAACGCTGTGGCTCATATTGTTCTCGCCTGAGAGGAACGGGCCTTGCCATACGATCTCGTTGCCGCGGTGGATGCGCGTCGTGCCTTCGACGCTGGCAGGCAGGGGGCCGAGGCGCAGTTCTGGGCCGACGGCGCAATGGCGCAATTTCGAGTGCGCCAGCAACAGATAGTTCTGCCGCTCTAGCACATGGTCGGCGAATTCATTGGCTAGCGCGAAGCCGAGCCGCAGCGGAGTGCCATCGTCGCCGATAAGGTATATACCGGCGACCTCAGCCTCCTCGCCACCGTCGAGCGCAAAACTGGGGCTGGTAAGCGCCGCGCCGCAAGGCATGACGATCGAGCCGTCGCCCTTCCAGAACCATTCCGGATCGGCGCCGATCTTACCCGCTGCCGGCTTGCCGCCGTCAAGGCCCGCCTTGAACATCTTCATAGAATCGGTGAGATTTTCACCGCTCGTGAGCTTCGCGTGCATCTTGTCGCGTGCCTGGGCGCTGCCGAGATGCGACAGCCCGGTGCCGCTAACCAGGCAATGCGCCGGATCGGGGTGATCGATCGGTGCCAGCACACGGTTGTCGGCAACCGTGGCGCCGTAGTTTTCCGTGGCATCGCCAAGGTGCGTGCTCACTAGCGCCTCGAGGCCATCGCTACGGGCCGCTGCCCGCGCCAGATCGTAGACCCGCTCGAAACCGTTGACGATGCGAATTATATCACTGTCTGGCACACCAACACGGCGCGCCCCGTCACGATCGCGGAATTGTACCAGGCGCATGATTTTTCTCCCCTTTAAGCCTTCGGCTATAGTCGTCACGCGATTGGCTGGCAACAGGGAAGCGGCTATGCGGGCATTGACAATATTTCTGACGCTGTGTTGGACAGGATCCGCCTGGGCTGTGGTCGAGCGCGTCGAGGTCACGTATCAGGGTGTCTTTGCGGGCGGCGTAAGTTTCGGTGATGTGGGTTCCTACGAAAAGCTCGCCGGGCGCCTGCACTACGCGATTGACCCGGACGATCCCGCCAACGCCGCTGTGATCGATCTTGCGCAGGTGCCACGCGATGCCGACGGCATGGTGCGCTTCGCTGGTGACTTTCTGTTGTTGCGCCCCGCCCACCCGACCCGCGCCAACCGCCGCCTGCTCTATGAGGTCGGCAATCGCGGGCGTATCGGCATGCTGAGCTTCTTTAACGAGGCCGACGGTAGCAGTGATCCGCAAAGCCTGGCGGACGTTGGCAACGGCTTTCTTTTCGCGCAGGGCTACACGCTGTTGTGGAGCGCTTGGAACTGGGACGTGCTCGAAGTTGACGGCCGCCTGCAAATCGAATTGCCGCTGGCTGAAGATATCGAAGGCTGGCTCTCTGCCGAGATCACGGTCAAACAACGCGAGGCCAGCCAGCCCGTCGCCTGGGGCAACTCGCGCGGCTATTCAGCCCTCGACCTGGATCAGACGGACGCCAAGCTTAGTGTGCGCGATCGCCAAGGCGATGCGCGCCGCGAGATCCCGCGCACGCAGTGGCGCTTTGCCCGCGATGAGGGCGGCGAGCCCGTCGCGGATGCTACTCACATCTGGCTGCAAGGGGGCTTTGCCCCCGGCTTGCTCTACGAGGTTGTCTATCGCTCGCGTCCCGTCGTCGTCGGACTGGGGCTGGCGGCGATCCGCGATGCGCTATCCCATTTCCGCTGGGCTGGCGGCATCGAGCATGTGCTTATCTTCGGCATCTCCCAGTCGGGCCGCGTGATCAGTCACATGGTTTGGCAAGGCTTCCACGTGGACGAGGTCGGGCACGCGGTGTTCGACGGCGCGCTGATCCATGTCGGCGGTGCTGGCAAGGGCAGCTTCAACCACCGTTTCGCCCAGACCACACGTCACGGCAGCCCGCACGAGGACCATCAGTACCCGGCCGACTTTTTCCCCTTCACTACTGTCGACCAACGCGATCCCATAACCGGTGCCGAGGGCAGCGTGTTGCAGCGTGCACGAGCGCTCGGCGCGGTACCGAAGCTGATTTTCACTAATACGGGCGGCGAATACTGGACGCGCTCGGCCTCGCTGCTGCACACAGACGTGACCGGCACGCGCGACATCGCGCTCGCAGATGAGGCACGACTTTACGTCTTCGCAGGCGCCCAGCATGGCAGCTGGCTGGTGCCGCATCGCGCCTGGTTCGAAAACTGTATCAACCCGCTCGACCATCGCCCGCCCATGCGCGCGCTGCTGCTGGCCCTCGACGCCTGGACGACGCGCGGCGAAACGCCGCCGCCGAGCGCCTATCCGCGCATCGCCGCGGGTGAACTCGGCACGCTAGCCGAATGGCGTACAACTTTTCCTGCCATCCCCGGGCTGCGCCTGCCCGTGGTTAATCTGCGCCCGCCACGTTTGCAGCACGGGCCGCGTTGGGCCGAGGGCATCATCGATACCGTGCCACCCGGCTTTGGCCCGGTTTTCGAGACTCGTGTTAGCTTACCGGACGCGGACGGCATCGCCCGCGGCGGCATTCGTTTACCCGCTGCCGCCGTGCCCCTCGGCACCTATACGGGCTGGAATCTGCGCCAGCCCCGCTTCGGCGCTGGCGACCAGATCGACCGCTGGGTGGGCTCGTTCTTGCCTTTTGCCCGCGACGATGCGGCGCGCGAAGCCGCCGGCGACCCGCGTGCTTCGCTCACCGTGCGTTACGCCGACCGCACCGCTTACGAGAGCGCCGTCGCGGCGGCCGCGGACGCGCTTGTCGCCCGTCGTCTGCTGCTCGACGCCGACGTCCCCGCCATCGTTGCTCGGGCCGCTGCCTTCTACGACCGCGTCCTAGCCCACGACCCGACAGACGCATCGTGCGAATATTTGGCACCGTAAGGCTATCCTGGTCAGCTTTGCTTGCGCTCAGCCGTGTCACTGATGCCGATGCTGCAGGCGCCGGCGACGAACAAAAAGTTTTCTGCCTTGTTTGCCTGGGTGAAGCCGAACTCTTTCTCGCCGCCGGGTAAATAAATTCTGTGGTTCTGGCTCGCTACGACGTCCTCTCTTGTACGATAGGGTAGTATCGGTCTTAGGCTAGGGGGGAAAGCGATGGCAAAGCGGCTAGAGGGCAAAGTAGCGTTGGTGACCGGTGCCGGCTCGATCGGACGGGGCTGGGGCAATGGCAAGGCGGTTGCGGTATTGTTCGCGCGCGAGGGTGCCAAAGTGGTGGCGCTTGATATCAACGCAGATGCGGCGATCGAGACGGCGGCTATCATCGCCTCCGAAGGCGGCGACTGCACGACCGTCACCGGCGATGTCAGCAATTCTGCGCAGGTGGCGGCCGCGGTGCAGACTTGCATAGACACCTATGGCCGTATCGATTTACTGCACAACAATGTTGGTATCGTGGTCAATGGCGACCCGGTCGAGACCAGCGAGCAAGACTGGGAGAAGGGTGAGGTGGTAAACCTCAAGAGCGCCTTTCTGACTAGCAAATACACATTACCGCATATGCAGGCGCAAGGCGGCGGCTCGATCATCAATGTATCGTCGATCGCGGGCATCCGCTGGATGGGTGTGCCTTATGTTTCATACGCCGCGACCAAGGCGGCGCTGCTCGGTCTGAGCCGCAACATCGCTGCGCAATACGCGCCCGATAATATCCGCTGCAACGTCATCCTGCCCGGCATTATCGATACGCCGCTGCTGCGCAATTTGCTCGCGGAAATCTATGAGGGCGAGGACATGGAGGCGCGCATCGCCTATCGCAATAAACAGATTCCCATGCAGCGTATGGGCGATGCCTGGGATGTCGCCCACGCGGCGCTCTATCTCGCCTCGGACGAGGCCAAATATATCACCGGTGCCGAGATACCGGTCGACGGTGGGGTGAGCATCGCGGCGCTTGCTGGGTAGCGTGGTAGGTGATGAACCTTTTCTGCGGTTCGGTGCGGTGTTCGCCATTGGCATCTTGATCGAATTCCAGCGTGGCTGGCAGTTACGTTCTTTGCCGGGAGGCGCGCGCGGCGCTGGCATTTACACGTTCGATCTGGTCTGTCTGCTCGGTGGAATTGCGGCCCTCCACGACCGTCGCCGCCCTTCTCACCTTTGGTCTTGCCGCGATTGTGGTCAGCCGTGACGCGGTATTGACCGCGACGAAGGCGCTGCTGCTCTATGTCAAGCTGAGCCTGCACGCTTAGCTCGGGAACCTCAGGCGCGACGAGTTGTTCGTCGTGCTCCAGTTGTTCGTGATGTCGGTGGTGTTGCCGTCTGCGCGGCCAGATCGCGATTTCGGATTCTGGGGTGCACTTAATCCCTACGGGCTGTGGCTCATAGTGGCACTGATCGCAGGAATATCGTTTGTTATCTAGTCATCGTCTGGTTTGGCGACAAACGCATTCACCTGCTGTTCACTGGGCGGTCTGGGCCTCGCTTTGTATTCTGCCAAACTGCCAGCCGCGGCCCGGGGCCGCCTCGAATAGAAGCTTTGTGTAGTCGTCGCGTGGATTGGCGAAGACCTCCGCTGTTGGACCCGTCTCCACCACCTTGCCGAGGTGCATGACCGCGATGCGGTCACAGATCTGCGCCGCCACACGTAAATCGTGGGTTATGAACAGTAGCGCCAGGTCGAAGCGCTTGCGGACCTCGTCGAGTAGCTTCAGCACCTGCGCTTGGATCGAAACATCGAGCGCCGAGACCGCTTCGTCGGCGACCAGTACTTCCGGTTCCATGGCCAGCGCCCGAGCGATACAGATGCGTTGACGCTGGCCGCCCGAGAACTGGTGCGGAAAGCGGCTGCGCGCGGCCGGTTCGATGCCAACCAGGGTCAGTAGGTCGACCGTGCGCGCATCCGCTGACTCGCGTGACAGGCCGTAATTGCGGGGCCCCTCCATGATTGCGCTGCCAACCGTCTGGCGCGGATCCAGCGAGCGATAGGGATCCTGAAAGATGATTTGGATGCGGCGCCGATGCGGCCTAAGCGCTCGCGCCGATAGGTGGCCGATTTGCTCACCATGTAACAGAACCTCGCCCGCCGTGGGCTCGACAAGGCGCATGATGCAGCGAGCCACGGTTGATTTTCCCGAGCCGGACTCGCCGACGATGCCGAGGGTCTCACCGCGGTGGATCTTGATATCGACGTCGCGGGCAGCATGCACCTCGCGCTGGCGCCGGCGCAAGCCGCCACCGCCATAGACCTTGGCTAAGCTTCTGGTCTGCAGTGCCACGTGCGAGGCCGTGATCAGTGAGCGCTGAGGCGGTTCGAGGCTCGGCACGGCGGCCATTAGCATGCGCGTATAATCGTGCTCGGGTGCGATCAGCACGCGCCGGGTCTCACCGGTCTCCACGAGATTACCGTTTTGCATGACGGCGACTCGATCGGCGATCTCGGCCACGACGCCGAAATCATGGGTAATAAACAGTACGCCGGTTTGCCGCTCCACCTGGATGCGCTTGATTAGCGCCAGGATCTGCGCTTGTGTCGTGACGTCGAGCGCTGTGGTCGGCTCGTCGGCGATCAGTAACGCCGGCTCCAGGACCAGCGCCATGGCGATCATGATGCGTTGGCGCTGGCCGCCGGAGAGTTGGTGCGGATAAGCATGAATGAGCTTATCCGGTTCGGGCAAGTTGACCGCTACCATCACCTCGCGCACCCGTGCCGCGCGCTCGGCCGGGGTCATCTCGGTGTGTGTTGCCAGCACCTCCTCGATTTGCCTGCCGCAGCGCATGACCGGATTGAGCGCCGTCATGGGCTCCTGGAAGATCATCGACATCCGCTCTCCGCGCAGGGTCCGTAGGCGCTTTGGCGTTGCATCCAGTAGCGATTCGCCGAGTAGCGTTACGTTGCCCGCCACGGGCTCGAGATGCGGACGCGGCAGCAGGCCCATGATGGCCTGGGCACAGACCGATTTGCCTGAGCCCGATTCACCCACCACGCACAAAGTCTCGCCGGCATCGACGTGCAGGCTCATATCCTCGATGGCATGGGGGCGGTCGGCGTTCGCGGGTAGGCGCACGCTGAGACCGCTGATGTCGAGAACGGTGCTCACATGCGCCTCGCGATGCGCGGGTCGAGGGTGTCGCGCAGGCCGTCGCCAAGTATGTTAATGGCGAGCACCGTCAGCGCCAGGAAAATGCCAGGGAAGAAAATGACCCAGGGGCTGACCTGGAACAGCGCCCGGCCCTCTGCCATAATATTGCCCCAGGTCGGGGTCTCCGGCGGGATGCCGGCACCGAGGAAACTAAGCAGCGCCTCGGTGATGATGGCTGAGGCGCAGACATAGGTGCCCTGGACGATCAGCGGCGCCACCGTGTTGGGTAGTATGTGCCGTAGCAGCATTTTTGGGAGACGGGTGCCGGAAGTCAGCGCGGCCTCGACATAAGGCTCCTCGCGGATGGTCAGCACGACGCTGCGCACCAGACGCACGACGCGCGGGATTTCAGGGATGGTGATCGCTAGAACCACCGTCGTCAGGCTGGCTCCGGCGAGAGCGATCATGGCGATGGCTAGCAATATGCCGGGAATCGCCATTAGCCCGTCCATGATGCGCATGATCACTGCGTCGAGCAAGCGTAGATAGCCCGACAATAATCCGATGAAAAGCCCGATGGTGAGACTCAGGCCCATCACGCACAAGCCCACCACGAGCGAGATGCGGGCGCCGTAGACGGTACGAGTATAGAGGTCGCGACCGTACATGTCGGTGCCGAACCAGTAGTCCCCGCTCGGCGCCTTGAGGCGATTGATAGGGTCCATGGTGGTGACCTCACCCGTGAACAGCCAGGGCGCCAGCAACGCTGCTCCAACCATCACCGCGATCAGCACGAGGCCGAACAGGACCCCGGTGTGGCCACGTAACAGCCGCCAAACGCGGTCGGGTCGCCCAGCGTTCGGTTGCGTCAGCTCCACACTCTTTATGCTCGTGATCAATAGTGGATCCTCGGGTCGAAGACCGTGTAGAGCAGGTCGACTAGCAGGTTAACGAGCACATAAGCGGCCGAGAAGACCAGGATGATGCCCTGGATCACCGGATAGTCGCGACGCAGAACCGCATCGACCGTGAGCCGCCCAAGGCCCGGGATGTTGTAGACGCTCTCGGTCACCACGACGCCGCCGATCAGCAGCGAGAAGCCGATGCCGATGACCGTGACGATGGGCACGGCAGCATTGGCGAGGGCGTGGCGCAGCAGCACCAAGCGCTCGTTAAGCCCCTTGGCGCGGGCGGTGCGCACATAGTCCTCGCTGAGGACCTCGAGCACGCTGGCGCGGGTAATGCGCGCGATCAGCGCGATGTAGATCACGCTGAGCGTGGCGCTCGGTAGCACCAGGCGATGCAGGAAGGGCCAGAAGCCCTCGGCCAGGGGCGCATAGCCCTGTACCGGAAACCAGGCGAGTTTGATAGCCATGAGCCAAATAAGCGCGTAGCCAAGCACGAAGACGGGCACAGAGAAGCCGAGCACGGCGAAGCCCATGACGAAGCGGTCGATCCACGAGCCGGCCTTCCAGGCCGCCAGTGTGCCGAGTGGCACGGCGATCAGTATGGCAAGCGTCAGCGTGACCAGCGCCAACGCCAGGGTCGGCTCGAGACGCTGGCCGATCAGGGTTGCCACGGGCAGGTTGGAGAAGATAGAGATGCCGAGATCGCCCGTCGCCAGGCGCTCGATCCAAGTCAGAAACTGCACGTGGATGGGCTGATCGAGGCCCAGCTTGGCGCGGATGCGCGCGATGTCCTCAGGGCTCGCATAGTCGCCGGCGATGACAGTTGCCGGGTCGCCGGGGCTCAGATGCAGCAGCAGGAAGACGAACACTGCCACTACCGCCATTACCGGAATGGTGGCGAGCAGGCGCCGGCTGACGAAGCCAAGCATCAGGTGCGACGCCCGAGTGCGCCTATTGTTTTTCGATATTCCAGAAGAACTGCACCGGCGACTTAATCATGCCCTTGAGCCGCTCGCTATAGGCGATCGGGTTGAACCATTCGCCAAAATTGGCATAGGTGACGATCTCGAAAGCGCGTCGCTGCACAGCGTCGGCAAGGCGCTTCTGCTCGGCAGGATCGGCCTCTCGGGCATAGGCATCGCGCAAGCGCTCTATCTCCTCATCACATGGCCAGCCGAACCAGGCGCGGTTGCGGCAACCGCCGGAGACGCCGATATTGGCCACCGGATTGAGAATGTCGGCGCCAATCCACCAGGTGATGAAGATATTCCAGCCGCCCTCGTCGACCGGCTTGCTGATGGCGCGCCGCGAGGTCAGCGTGCTCCAGTCCATCGCCTGCAGCTCCACGTTCATACCGATCTCGCGCAAGATCTGCGCGGTGACCAGAGCGGCGCCATTGTTGATGGGAATATCGGTCGCCTGCAGGATCACCACAGGCGTGCCGTCATAGCCTGCTTCGGCGATCAAGGCGCGCGCCTTGTCCAGATCCTGGCTCATCAGGGCCTCGGCGGCGACATCGCTTTCGAGTGGCGTGCCGCAGCCGAAGATAGCGGGGCAGGTTTGCCAGTAGCGGGAAT
>JASLYQ010000032.1 GCA_030739735.1 Alphaproteobacteria bacterium
CTGGATGCGATCAGGTCAACGTTCGACATCGACCGCGATTGCTATCTGACAATGGGTCCAGTTACATCGCAACTGAACTGGCCGAATGGCTCGATGACAACGGCATGGATCATGTTCGTGGGGCTCCATACCATCCCCAGACCCAAGGCAAGATCGAGCGGTGGCATCAGACCTTGAAGAACCGCATCCTTCTGGGAAACTACTTCTTGCCCGGTGATCTAAAGGGCCAGATTGGCAGGTTCATCAGCCACTACAATCATCACAGATACCATGAGAGCTTACAAAATCTCACCCCGGCTGACGTCTACTTCGGACGCGGGGATCAAATCCTCCAACAAAGAGAAAGGATCAAGGAAAAAACAATCAACCAACGACGCTTGCAGCACCGAAAGCAAGCCGCTTAAAATGAACAAACAGATGAGCCAATTCCTAGCTTAGGTTAAGCTGCAATCTGTCCAGAAATCCCTGACGACGGACAATCTCAATGCGCGATTTGTTCTGCAAATAGGAGACAAGTATGCTCGACACCACGGTGACGATGAATTTAGTCGAGAGCGACCGCCGCCGTCATCGGCAGGCTGGGGTCGGCGGACCATTCGGCGAGAGAGCCATCGTAGAGCTTGACCGCGCTATTGCCCAGCTGGGCGCCGAGGGCGAGCCAGCCGACGGCGCTTTCGAGGCCTGAGTTGCAGAACAGGATTTGCGGACTCTCTGGATTAAGGCCGGCAAGGGTCCAAAGCATGCGCAATTGCGTCGGCGCGCGAAAGCGTAGGCCCTCATTCACGGTTAGCCAAGTCATGGGCAAGTTGGCGGCGCCGGGGATGGTGCCGGAACGCACTACGACGTGGGTCGAATTGATGCCGAGGTAATGGTCGTTATTTCGCATATCAACTAGAGTTTTTCCGCTTGCCATGGCCGCGTGTACCTCAGCTTTGCTTGCTACCATGTCAGATCGCGGCCGGGCGCTGAAGACGATTGGCACGGGCTCGGCTTCGCCTACTTCGACGTCGTTGTCCCACTCAGCGGTCCAGGCGTCCATACCCCCGTCTAGGATCGAGACCGCCCCGTGGCCGAGATAACGAAAGATGAAGTAGACCCGCGCTAGCTCGGCGGCTGAGAACATATCGACGGCAGCTGTTACCAGCACTACGTGGTTGTCGTTGCCGATGCCCAGGCCGCCGATCAGCGCCTCTAAGTGCGCCACGGGGGGCACCATGTTCTCGACACCATCGCGGCTCGCGCGCCAGCCGCCGCCATAGTAGTCACTGTGCACGCTACACGGCACATGCTGGGCGGCAAAATTGCGCACAGAGCGGCGCAGATCAAGCACAACGATGCTGCTGCTGCAAAGATGCTGTTGCAGCCAGGTCACATCGACAATCGGCGGGGCCGGCGCGGCAAGCCCGGCGGCAGGGAAAGCAAGAATCAGGCCGGCAAGCCAAAGCCGCACGGCGCAAAAGTACGCTCTGTTCACTGGCCCGCGGCGCTGGCCATGGCGGCCTCGATAGCGGCAAGGGCGGCTGGGGCGGCCGAGGCGTCCGGCCCGCCCGCCTGGGCGAGATCAGCTCGGCCGCCGCCGCCCCTGCCGCCAAGCGCCTCTGACGCTGCGCGCACCAGCGAGACCGCATCCAGGCGATCGGTGAGATCGTCCGTCACGCCGACCACGACTGCGGCCTTGCCGTCCGCCACGGCGACCACCGCGACCACACCGCTGCTGAGCTCCTTTTTCATGGAGTCGGCCATGCCGCGCAGGTCCTTGGCGGGCACGCCTTCAAGCTGACGGGCGACGAGCGAGATGCCGGCCACGTCCTTGATACCGGCGGCGCCGCTCCCGCCACCGCTAGTGGCCAGGGCGCGGCGGGCGTTGGCCAGCTCGCGCTCCAGGCGCTTACGTTCGTCGAGCAGCCCGGCGATACGCTCTGCAAGTTCCGCGGGTGCGATCTTGAGCGCGCCTGTGGCATCGCGCAGGGCTTGCTCCTGCCGATTGACGTAGGCTAGGGCGCCTTCGCCGGTCAGCGCCTCGATGCGGCGGATGCCAGCCGCGACTGCGCCTTCGCTGATGATTTTGAACAGCCCTATGTCGCCCGTGCGCCCGACATGGGTGCCGCCGCACAGCTCGACCGAGAACGGCTTGCTGTCACTGCCCATGGTCACGACGCGCACGCGCTCACCGTATTTCTCACCGAACAAAGCCAGCGCACCGGCCTCGACCGCCTGCTCAGGGCTAGTGACGAGCATCGTGACGGTGGTGTTTGCCAGCACCTGACGGTTGACCTCGACCTCGACTGCTGCCTGCTCCTCGGCGCTCATCCCTTTGGGATGGCTGATATCGAAGCGTAGCCGCTCGGGTGCTACGAGAGAGCCCTTTTGCGTCACATGGTCGCCGAGGTGGTTACGCAGTGCTGCGTGCAACAGATGGGTTGCCGAATGATTCCGCTGTAGGGCAGCCCGGCGGTTTTCGTCGATGGTCAGTGTCACCTCATCGCCTTTGCGCAGGCTGCCCGTGATGACCACGCCCTGGTGGATCACCATGTCGTCAAGCTTACGCTGGGTGTCGTCGAGGCGCACTTCGAGGCCGCCGGTCCCTCGGAGGGTACCGCGATCACCAACCTGGCCACCAGACTCACCATAGAAAGGTGTCTGGTTTGCGAGTAGGCTAACGGTTTGGCCCTCTAAAGCTCTATCGGTTGCTTGGCCGTCGACGACGATCGCGGTGACGGCGGCGTCAGCACGGTGCGCTTCGTAACCGAGGAACTCGCTGGTGCCGACCTCATCGCGAAGCGTGAACCAGACCTCTTCGGTAGCTGCCTCGCCGGAACCCTTCCAGGTGGCGCGGGCAGTCTCGCGCTGGCGCGCCATGGCGGCATCGAAACCGGATTGCGCGACGCTGCGGCCCTCGGCACGCAGCGCATCCTCGGTCAAGTCGAGGGGAAAGCCGTAGGTATCGTAAAGCTTGAAGGCGATCTCGCCGGGAAGCGGCTCGTCTTCCCTAAGCTTATCTGTTTCCTTGGCTAGCAGGCCTAAGCCCCGCTCCAGGGTTTCGCGGAAACGTGTCTCCTCGAGCTTGAGGGTCTCCCCGATTAAGGATTCGGCGCGACAAAGCTCGGGAAAGGCCTGTCCCATTTCGCCGACCAGAGTCGGTACCAGTTGCCACATAAGTGGCTCGCGGATGCCCATGAGGTGGGCATGGCGCATGGCCCGACGCATAATCCGCCTGAGCACGTAGCCGCGACCCTCGTTCGACGGCATGACGCCATCGGCCAGTAAAAAACAGGAGGCGCGCAGGTGATCGGCGATCACGCGGTGGGAGGCGCCGTGCTCTCCCGCCGGGTCGCTGTGGGCACAATCGGCGATGGCGTTAATCAAGGTTGCGAACAGGTCGGTGTCGTAATTGTCATGCTTGTTCTGCATGACAGCAGCGATGCGCTCGAGCCCCATGCCGGTGTCGATGGAGGGGCGTGGCAGATCGATGCGCTCGTTTATCGTGCGCTGTTCGTATTGCATGAAGACGAGGTTCCAGATCTCCACGTAACGGTCGCCGTCCTGGTCCGCCGAGCCGGGTGGGCCGCCGGCTATGCCAGGGCCGTGGTCGTAAAAAATTTCAGAGCAGGGGCCGCAGGGGCCGGTATCGCCCATAGCCCAAAAGTTATCGGAGGTGGGGATGCGGATGATACGCCCTTCCGGCAGGCCCGAGACCTTGCGCCAAATGTCGTAGGCCTCATCGTCAGTGTGGTAGACTGTGGCCCAGAGGCGATCCTTGTCGAGGCCATAGTCGCGCGTCACCAAGTTCCAGGCCAGCTCGATGGCGAGATCTTTGAAATAGTCGCCGAACGAAAAATTTCCCATCATCTCGAAGAAGGTGTGGTGGCGGGCAGTGAAGCCGACATTGTTGAGGTCATTATGCTTGCCGCCGGCACGCACGCATTTCTGGCTCGTGGTGGCGCGGCTGTAGTCGCGATGCTCGACGCCTGTGAAGGCGTTCTTGAACTGCACCATGCCGGCATTGGTGAAGAGCAGGGTCGGGTCGTTGTGTGGCACCAGCGGTCCTGACGCCACGATCTCGTGATCATTAGCGGCAAAATAGTCGAGAAAGGCTTTGCGGATATCGTTGGTGCTGACGCTCGCCATCGCTCTTCTTGCTCCCCGAAGGTGGGTCGCTTTTAGCGGGCAGGGCGGGCTCTGTCCAGGAGCTGGGCGAAGGCGCTGGGGCGTCTCATCTTGCGCTCCGGCTCGGGCCGACCGTTAGGCGCTTTCGGCGGCCTCTTTATCATCGAGGGGCTGGCCGTCGAGGTTCTCGGCAATCAGGCCTGCAGCCTGGCGTATGGTCTGCTCGATCTGCATCGCCACCTCGGGCGTGTCGTGTAGGAACTGCTTGGCATTCTCGCGGCCTTGACCGATGCGCTGGCTATCATAGGAGTACCAGGAGCCCGCCTTCTCGACCACGCCGGCTTTGACGCCGAGATCGATCAACTCGCCCATCTTGGAGATGCCCTCGCCATACATGATGTCGAATTCGACGACTTTGAAAGGCGGCGCCACCTTGTTCTTCACGACCTTGACGCGGGTCTGGTTGCCGACCACCTCGTCGCGGTCCTTGATGGCGCCGATGCGGCGGATGTCGAGGCGCACTGAGGCATAGAACTTGAGCGCGTTACCGCCGGTGGTGGTCTCGGGGCTGCCATACATGACGCCGATCTTCATGCGGATCTGGTTGATGAAGATGACCATGGTGCGCGAGCGTGCGATGGAGCCGGTAAGCTTGCGCAGCGCTTGGCTCATCAGGCGCGCCTGCAGACCGACATGGGAATCGCCCATCTCGCCCTCAAGCTCGGCACGGGGCGTCAAAGCCGCGACGCTGTCCACCACCAGCACGTCGATGGCACCGGAGCGCACCAGAGTGTCGGCGATCTCCAGCGCTTGCTCGCCGGCATCGGGCTGGGAGATCAGCAGCTCGTCGATATCGACGCCGAGCTTGCGCGCATAGACGGGATCGAGCGCGTGCTCCGCGTCGATGAAAGCGCAGGTGCCACCTCCGGCTTGAGCTTCGGCTATGACATGTAAAGCCAGCGTGGTCTTGCCAGAGCTTTCGGGGCCGTAGATCTCGACCACCCGGCCACGCGGCAGGCCACCGATGCCGAGTCCTATATCGAGTCCCAGAGAGCCGGTTGAGATTGCCTCAGTCTCGACCACGGCGTCACTATTGCCGAGCTTCATCACCGAGCCTTTGCCGAAGGCCCGTTCGATCTGCGACAGCGCCGCGTCCAAGGCTTTCTGTTTATCCATCGAGTCCTTCTCGACGACCCTCAAGGTTGGATTCGACATCGCCTGACCCTCTTATTTCATAACCCAGATAACCGTTCAACGGGTCACGTGTACATGATTTGTTCTTATACGCCAAGAAAATTCGTAACTCTATATTAAAGAAAGGGAATATCTGTTATGTTCTAGCAATGTTCGCATCAATTTTTCAAGGCAAGGGCCTGAGTCCGAATATTAGTGGATGCAGCCAAAGCATAGCGAGCAAAAGGGTCAGGCTGACGATTCCCGGCCACCAGCCGATATCCCCGGGGCTGAGACGGGCACGACCACTGATGAGGGCCACCAGGGGAGCGAGCGACGTCGCGGCCGCGTAAGCGGGCCAGGCTTCGTTGTGGTAGGCGCGGGCTTTGCGGTCCTGGGACAGTGCACCGGCTATGCCGAGTACCGCGAAACCGCCGAACAGCAGCACGGTCGCGGCGTCGCCGCGCACCAGCATATGAGCGCCGGCCCACAGCACGATTGCGACCATGATCGGTTGCCGCGTGACGGCATAGGCGGCGATGGGCGGTGGCAGCGTGGGACGGGCGCGCAGACGGGCTACTAGGCCATCGACCAGCAGCCATAATGCGATGGCGATGAAGGTCACGCTCAGCCAGCGCAGGCCGAGGGGCGGCAACCATACCTCTTGCCACGGTGCGGCACGGAAGCTCAAGCTCACCCATAGCATGCTGCCGACTGCGAATAGCGTAAACAGCACGAGATAGGCGATCTCACCAATGGCATCGGTCGCACGTTGTCGCAGACCGGTTCCAGAAATCAGGATATGGCCGCCGACGAAGACAGCCAGGGCGGCGCATAGCTGCAGCATAGCCGGTTCGTGCTAGGGGGCCTTCCGTCCCTTGATGTCGCTGTGGCCGTTGCTGCCGCCCGTGACGATACGGCCACCGGCCCCTGTGGTGATCACGACGGGCTGCGCCAACTTGCTCTTGACGATCGCCACCGCGGGGCTGCCGGGCTGGATTGCGGGCGGTTGGTAGTGACCGCTCCTTACCCGGCCCAGATTGCTTGAACCACCGGGGATGCTGCCGTCGCTCCGCAGCGTCCTGAAAATTTCGGTCCAGCCCAAGCCTTCGGCCTTTAACTCTGCGATTTGGTCCAGCGTCAGCTTGGTCTCGCTGTCGCCTTGCGAATCGAACAAGGCCTGGGCGATGCGTTGATTGCTCTCGGCAAGCGTGTCAAAAATGGAGGATTCTGTTTCCTCTGCCTGGGCGCCGAGCGCGATGCAGGCGGTACAGACCAGACCCAGAAACGGCATTTTTCGGGTCATGGTTTAGCCTCCCAGGTTTTCCGCCGTAAGCAGGATTATCTCCGTTGCGGTGGCGCTGTCCTTGAAAAATATATTACCTTCGTTGGCTACGACGCGCATGCGCGTCGCGCGTTTCGTCAGCCGCTCGAGGTCGATGTTGATCTCGCGGTGGGCGGCGATCGCAATAATCTTCCAACCCCCGTCTGTGGCATCATCATCAGTCACTTCCATAGCCATTTGCTCGAGCGTGATCAGGGTTGCGATGCGCAGGGTCTTGATATCATCGTTGAAGGTTTTGTAAGAGATTCCGCTGAGGGTATGGTTGACGCCAGCGCCCGCCCCGATGCTGCCGGCCGTAAGCGCCACCGCAGCACACCCGCTGAGCGACAGCGCGGCTACCAGGGCAACTATGGAGGAACGCACACGCATCAGCGAACCTTGGTCCGGAAAGGGCCTTCGGAGAGAAAGGTCAGACCCTCGAGCATGGCGTGGTCGTCCCCACCGTTGATCAGCAGATCCCCCTTGCTGACGGTGAAAGGCGTATCGGGAGCCTGATTGTATTCACGGTGCATGAGGCGCGCATCCAAAAGCCCGAGAGCACGTGTACGAGAGAATGCAGCCCATCGAGAATCTCCTCTAGCAAGTGTGATCGATCCTAGCCAAGCGTCGTTTGCGAGGCAACTTACTCTTAAAGTATCCTTTTTTGGATTGCCTTTGCCACCGCCTCCCTCACCACTGCTGCTGCTGCCATTGCTGTCATAGACCGAGAAGAAGGAGCCTTTGCCGGGCTGGCATGATGATCGGCGTGGTAGCCAAGCGGGTCGGGATCGTTGCCATTGACCGCTCGGAAGTATGGACGGCAGCTGGCGTCAGCGTGAGGCAGAACGGTGAGCGAGTGGATAGCGTCGCGCTGCCAGCGGTTGTAGGGATCGTCCGTCGGCGCGTCGCGAATCTCGAAATGCGGGTGGTCGACGCCATGCATGGCAGGCAGGGCAGCTAGCACGAATAGGCAGACGAATATAGTGGCGATGGTGTGAACGCGGCTGTTGAGGAAGGCGGCGATGGTCGTTAGCGCCAAGGCAGAGGCGAACAGAAGTGGCAGAAACTCTAGCCTGTAGGGTAAGAGGGCGGAAACGCTAGCCAGAATGGCCAGCAGAAATGCTTAGACCCTCGGCCGATTGCCGATAGATTCGGCGTTGGCCGTATTCCTGTTCAGGCTTGCGTTCGATTCTGTAATGCAGAACCCAAGCGTGTCATAACGCTGACAAAATTGTAGATTTGGAACGAGCCTGTCCGGTATTGGCGCGACGCGCGTACAAATAAGGCTTAGATGGTATCAGCTCAAATTTCGATTATTACCCTTTCAAATTACACTATTTTTACACGTTGGACGTAAGGATTGATGCAAGTGGTCGAACCGGGAGGCGAAAAGAAGTGCGACAGCGCGTGAGCAGAGGCGAAGGGCGTCATGGCTAATCCGGCCATCGGCGAGACGACGGTCGGGCAGACCGCCGCACCAGTCACGCCCTTGCCCGCCGCACAAGCGCCCCCGCCCAAACCGCGGCGGCAATGGGGGCGGGCGCTGCTGCGCTTCCTTTTGCTTGTCGCCGTACCCGTGGCCGGCGCCTGGGTCGGGGGGCATTACTGGGTGCTCGGCGGCCGCTACGTCGAGACCGACAATGCCTATATTCGCGCCGACAAGGTGGCGATCGGCGCCGAGGTGCCGGGCAAGGTCATTGAGGTTCTGGTGAGCAGCAATCAGGTGGTGGCTGCCGGCGACCTGTTGTTCCGCCTCGACGATCAGCCCTACCGCATCAAGCTGGCGCAGTCCGAGGCACAGCTCAATATGGTGCGCACCGAGATCGCGGTGCTGCGCGCTAAATATTGGCAGGCGCATGAGGAGGTGGTGCTGGCCGAAACGCGTGCGGCCTATCTTGAGCAGGAATACCGCCGGCAGCAGCAGCTTGCAGAGCGCAACGTGGCGGCAGCGGTGAAAGTCGACGAGGCACGCCACGCCCTTGACATTGCCCTGCAATCGGTGACCGTCAGGGAGCGCGAGCTGGGCGAGATCTCGGCGAGGCTCGGCGGTAATCCACAGACACCCGACGAGAGCTTTGCCCGCTTCATCGCGGCGCGCACCAAGCGTGATCAGGACATTCTCGATCTCAACAACACGGTGGTCCAAGCGCCGGCGGACGGCATTATCGGCCGCGTCGATCTGCGCCCCGGCACCATCGTCGATCCGGGTCGACCGATGATCAGCCTGGTCGAGACAGCCGACCTCTGGTTCGAGGCCAATCTTAAGGAAAGCCAGCTGACCCATGTGCGCGAGGGCCAGCCCGCGACGGTGCGCGTCGATGCCTATCCCGACCACCTCTGGCAGGCGCGCGTGGCGAGCTTTAGCCCTGCCACGGGGGCCGAGTTTGCCGTGCTGCCGTCGCAGAACGCTACCGGTAACTGGGTCAAGGTGGTGCAGCGCGTGCCGGTGCGCTTGCGCATCGATCGAGATCCAGCGGACCCGCCGCTGCGCGTCGGCATGAGCGCCGTGATCAGCATCGATACTGGCTACGAGCGGCCGACGCCCGAGATCGTGTTGCGGGCGCTCGCCTGGCTTCCGAGCTTCGAAGGGCTCGGTCTCGAATAATTCATGACGGACGTCACGGCGAGCGGGTCGTTCGTGCCGGCCTCAGGCTGGCGTCGGCGCTTTATCACGATCTCGGTGATGATGGCGACGATCATGCAGGCGCTCGACATGACGATTGCCAACGTCGCCCTGCCCAACATGCAGGGTTCGCTGTCGACCACCCAAGACCAGATCGCCTGGGTGATCACCTCCTATATTGTCACCTCGGCTATTATGATGCCGCCGACCGGCTTTCTAGCCAGGCGCTTTGGACGCAAGCGTCTGCTGGTGGTGGCGGTGACCGGCTTCACGGTCACGTCCATGCTTTGCGGCATTGCCGATTCGCTGCAGGAGATTGTTATCTACCGCATTCTGCAGGGTGCCTTCGGCGCCTTCCTGGTGCCCCTGGCGCAGGCGCTGATGCTCGACAACTATCCCCGCGCCCAACACGGCCAGGCCATGGCTATCTGGGGCATCGGCACGATGATCGGGCCGATCCTCGGGCCAACGCTGGGCGGCTACCTCACCGAGTATTATTCTTGGCGCTGGGTTTTCTTCGTCAATCTACCCTTCGGTCTGCTGGCGTTGGCGGGCATCCTGCTTTTCGTCAGCGAGACGACGCGCGACCGTGAGCGGCGCTTCGATTGGTTCGGCTTCACTCTGCTGGGGCTCGCGGTGGGCGGCTTCCAACTCATGCTCGACCGTGGCGAACTCAAGGACTGGTTCGAGGCGCTCGAAATCATTATCGAGGCTTCCGTCGCCGGTATGGCCTTCTACATGTTTGTTGCCCACAGCCTGACCACCTCGCGCAAACCGTTCCTCGATCCCCATATCTTCGCTGACCGCAATTTTGTTGCCGGCATCATGCAGATCTTCGTTTTTGGAGCGCTACTACTGCCGGCGCTGGCGTTGTTGCCGACCTTCCTACAATCGGTGATGGGTTATCCCGTGATCACGGTCGGCCATGTGCTGGCGCCGCGCGGCGCCGGCGCTATGGTTGGGATGTTCCTAGTCGGCCGGCTCAGCCACCGGGTAGATGTTCGTGTGATTCTCATTGTATCGCTGCTGCTCATCGCCGTCTCGGCCTGGGAGATGACCGGCTTCAACGCCGAAGTTGACATGTGGGCCGTGCTCTGGACTGGGGTGGTGCAGGGAATTGGGCTCGGCGCCTATTACGTCGCGCTCAACGTCGTCACTTACACCACGTTGCCGGAGCATTTCCGCACCGAGGCTGCCGGCATCTTCAACCTTGCGCGCAATGTCGGGGCCAGTGTGTCGGTCAGTATCGTCGTTGCGTTAGTAACCCACTACACCCAAATCAACCATGCGGAGCTGGTCGGCGGCGTGACGCCGTATTCTCTGATGACCCAGGCCCCCTATTTGCCGGAGGCTTGGTCGCTCGACAGCGCTGCAGGACTCGGTGCACTCAACGCCGAAATAACGCGCCAAGCTGCGACGATTGCCTATCTCAATGATTTTAAGCTAATGACAATCGTTGCCCTGGCGGCTATTCCTTTGGTTTTCTTGTTTCGCCTGCCACGGACGGCACAAGTGGACCACTGAGCAAGACGACAATGTTGCAAGCGGTTCAAAAGCGAAAATCGTTGGGTTTTAGGGCGAAATGGCTTTCGCGGATACGTGCATGGACGAGCCGCCATGTCGATGTCGAAAAACTGCCGAGCGTCGTAACGCCGGTGGCTCGCCGTGGCGAGATTGCCTATCTCGACGGGGTTGGTATCCGGGAGGTACACAGTGGTGCGCCGTGGATCCAGAACACCACTCTGCACTTCTACTCTATGACCGAGCCGATTCCCTCCGTGCCGCTGATGATACTCTATGAGGAGGGCGTCGTTGCGGAATGCCTCAAGATGCAGATGCCGAATTTCTTGTGGATGAACGTGTCTCTAGCAGCCGGCCACGCGGAGCTCCGTCGGATGATTGAAGCCAACTAACAACCGGAAGAGCTGTTACGCAACTACCCTGAATTTCCAAATAAGACTTGCAATCTCTGAGGGCCTATATTTTCTCGGACGACGTTGTACGCGACTTCATCAAGGCCCTTCGGGAAGCCGATCTTGCCATTTCTGACGAGCCGAGTTGAGCGCATAAACCACTCTGCATAGCGAAGCAGTGCGGATAATTCCCATAACCTCGGTTAAAGTGTTGGGGGCGGTCTGGCACATTTCTAACCTTCCGCCGTGGTAGCCGTTGGGAGTGACGATGGTAGAGGGCAGGACGGCATTGGTGACGGGGGCGGCGCGGGGCATCGGTCGCGCTATCGCCTTGCGCTTGGCGCAGGACGGGGCCGATCTAGCGCTGATGGATGTCTCCGAGGATGTCGCGGCGACCGCCGAGGCCGCGCGTGGCCTGGGTGTCAAGGCCGCGACAGCGTTGGTCGATGTCAGTGACGGCAAGGGCGTCACCGTGGCGGTAGGCAAGCTGGTAGGCGCGATCGGGCCAATCGCTATTCTCGTCAACAATGCTGGGCTGGTGAAGAACATAGCTCCGGTCGGCCGGATGACCAGTGAGGCCTGGGAGCGCGAGCTGGCGGTCAATCTCGGCGGGCCGTTTCATCTCATTCGGGCGCTGATCGGGGCCATGGTTGAGGCCGGCTGGGGGCGCATCGTCAACATATCGTCAGTGGCGGCGCGTGGGGGCTTGCATTACCAGGCCGGCTACGGCGCCTCCAAGGCAGGTCTGCTCAGTCTGACCCACACGGTGACGCTGGAATATGCTCGCCACGGCATCACCTGTAACGCCGTGCTGCCGGGGGTGATTGAGACCGAGAACGTGCAAGCTATGCCGCGGGAGATCCGCGATAGCGTCATTGCCGGTGCGCCCGCGAGGCGCCTCGGCAAGGTCGAGGAGGTGGCGCACCTCGTCGCCTTTTTGGCCTCGAAAGAGGCCGGCTATCTCAGCGGTGCGGAGATCGATATAGACGGCGGCGCACGGCTTTGCACCCTAACGCTTGGTAGCCGCAGCGAGCTGAAAGCCCGCGCTGAGGCCTTTGCCAAGGCATTCGAGGAGAGCGAGCTATGAGCGATCTGACCAGTTATTCCGGCATTCCGCTCGAGCCCTTCTATGCGCCTGAGGGTGAGGGTGAGGCACCCGGCAGCTATCCTTATACACGCGGCAAGCGTCTGCCGCGCCCTGGCCAGTCGTGGATCTTGCGTGAGTTGTCGGGCGAGGGTACTGCCGAGTGCTCCAACGCCCAGTTCAAATCGCTCATTGCAAAGGGCCAGCAGGGGCTCGACGTGATCGGCGACTCGCCGACCATGGCCATGCTCGACCCAGACCATCCCCACGCCGAGCATGCGGTCGGTACCCAGGGCGTCTCGTTGTGCTGCCGCGCTGACTATGAGATGCTCTATCGCGACCTGCCGCTCGACAGCTTGAGCTTTTCGCAATCGCTGCCATCGGTGGCGGCAATCGGCGGGCTCTATCTGGTCGCTACGGCGCGCGGCGTGGCGGCGGAGAAGCTGCGCGGCTCAGCCATCCAGGTTGCTTTGTACGAGGACGATTGCTGCTATTCTCGCCATCTTCCGCTCGCTCTGCGCACGCGCCTGGCCACCGACTCGATCGCCTTCGCCACGGAGAAGATGCCCAAGTTCCACGCCTTGCTCGAGGACACCTACTATTTCAGTGAGAGTGGGCTCGAGTCGGTCGAGGAGATGGCGCTTGGCTTCGTCGAGTTGCGCTTTTATATCCGCGCATTGATCGAGCGCGGCATTGATGTCGATGCCTTCGCGCCGCGCATCGGCATCTTACTGACCTGTCGCATGGACCTGTTCGAGGAGATCGCCAAGATCCGCGCTAGCCGCCGCCTCTATGCACGCATGATGAAGGAGGAGTTCGGTGCCCGTGATGCGCGCTCCATGGCGTTGACCGTGACGGCGCATACCTCAGGCCTAACCATGACAGCGCAGCAACCGGTCAACAATGTTGCGCGCGGCGGTATGCAGGCGTTGGCAATGGCGTTGGCTGGCGTCCAGGCGATGGAGGTCTCGACTTTCGACGAGGCCTACCGAACGCCCAGCGAAGAAGCGCATCTGGTGGGCCTGCGCACACAGCAGATCGTGCAGTTGGAGACCAATGTTACCAAGGTGGCGGATCCCCTCGGTGGCTCCTACTACGTTGAGGCACTCACCGATGAGATGGAGCGGCGCATTGCCGCCGAGGTCGTACGGATAGAGGCCGCGGGTGATATCGCCGAGCTTGCCGAGCAAGGCTATTTTCGGCGCATCTTCGTCAACGCCATGGAGCGTCTCGGTCGCGATCTTGCCGACGGTACTTTGCAGCGTGTGGGTGATACTTGTCACACGGTTCCTGAGGATGAGGATCGCATGCTAAAGGATGCAGCGGAGCGCAAGATCGAGCCTTGCCACGAGCAGATTGATCGCATTCGTGATTTTAAGTGCAGTCGTGATCAGAACCGCGTTAAGCAGGCGCTCGGTGCGCTGCACGATGCTGCGCGCGACGAGAGCTGCAACCTCATGGTGTCCTATATCGCCGCTTTGACTGCCGATGCAACAGTTGGCGAAACTGCTGGCGTGTTGCGTCAGGCCTATGGCCAGGCTTATGATCCGTTGGCGGGGCTGCCTTCGCCATTGGATGGTTAATATCGCACGTCCGATCAAGATTCTGATTGCTATCCTCGGCACCGATCAGCATGAGGTTGGTGCGCTGGCGATCTCGGCGCTGCTGCGCGATGCTGGCATGGAAGTGATCTACAGTGGCCGCTTCAATCTGCCCGCGGGAGTTGTGACAAGCGCCGTGCAGGAAGATGTGGACGTGATCGGTATCAGCGCCCATTCCTGGGAATATCTGCATTACCTGGACGATATTTTTACCGAACTGACGGAGGCAGGTGCATGCATTCCTGTCGTCGTCGGTGGCTCGGTGGTGACGCAGAGCGACAAGGCGGGGATGCTAGCGCAAGGCATTGCTGCCGCCTTCGGTCCGAGAGAGAGTGCCTCGGAGATCGTTGCCGAGATCCGCCGGCTCGTGATGCCGGAAGGAGGGAAAACGCAATGACCGATGAGGAAGTGGCCGAATGCCTGTGCTCCCTGCTGTCGGCGAAGATGAGGCAGGCCTCGTTTATGCGGGAGATGAGGAAAAGGCCGTGTTTTTGCTCGATCACGCTGCTTGTCGAGCGCTAGCGTGGCCTAGCGGTGCGTCGCCGTCATGATGGAGCGTCTCCAACCGCTCAGGCCCGCGTCGAGCATCTCGCGCATGCTATGACGCTCGAGAGACTCGTAGGCGAACTGACCAACCAAGACGACGAGTCGGCCGTCGAACTGGTCTAAGGGCTCGCGATCCGCGCGAGAAGGTGATCGCCGCCTATTACGGCCTAGTGTCGCTGTGCGCCCTTACTCTCACGACTGGCTCGGACGCCGCCGACGCAGCGTAGCGCGCGATGCCTTGTTCAAGCTCGCCTTCGACCATCCGCTAAGGCGACAAGCGCCAAAACAGGAGATATGATGGTACCATGTTACTGACTGATATTGAGCAGGCGTTGCAAGACGCCGGATTAGCTCTACGCGGCGCTTTTCACCCGGAGGTGAGCGATGGCGTGCCGGATTTCGCGCCGGGACAGCCGACCGGAACCTTGGTGCTGGCAGGCAATGTTGGGCCTGAGATGTGGCATGCTTTTGTTGCGGCAACGGGCGCACCTGTCGGCGGCCTCGATGGCTGGTCGGATCAGGTGGTGGGTCGAGTCGCCGAACGGTACGGTGCAACGGCTATTTTCCCGTTCAGCAAGCCGCCACTGCCATTTCAGCGTTGGGCCTGCCGCGCCGGGCCTTGTTATAGCTCGCCTCTCGGCATCCTGATCCACCCCGACCATGGCCTGTGGCACGCCTTCCGCGGCGGTTTGGCTTTCGCTGAACGTCTCGACCTGCCGCCGGCGGATGAGCGGCCGAACCCTTGTGAGGCCTGCCCGGAGCAGCCCTGCCTCAGTATCTGTCCGGTCTCGGCGTTCAGCGAGGACGGCTACGATTCTCCCGCTTGCGCCGTCTATATCTCGGAGAATAGACACGGCGACTGCCTTTCGCTGGGTTGCCGGGCGCGTCGTGTTTGTCCGATCGGGCGTGGCGCACGCTACGAGCCGGCCCAGGCGCAATTTCACATGGAGAATTTCCTGCGCGTCCTGCGTCCTTGCCCTTAATATGGACATGGGTTATTGCCCCTGACGCCTGTCTGGACGGGAATGGCAGGCATGGAGCGCACAATTTTGGATCTTATCGTGATTCCCGGTCAATCAAGTCATAGGTGACAGACGTGTCAGTTGCTGAAATCTACGAAGCGGTCCTGGACTACGACGACGAGGCGGTGCCCGAGTTGGTGAACGCAGAGCTCGAAGCTAACACTGACCTGAGGGTCATCCTTGATGATGGCATGATAGCCGCGCTCGATGATATCGGCGCTCGTTTTAGCGAGGGAACCTTGTTTGTGCCCGAGATGCTAATGGCTGCGCAGGCGGTGCAGGCGGGCATGGATATTCTGCGCCCGTTGCTGGCCGAGACCGGCGCCAAGCCGGTCGGCACGGTAGTCATTGGCACGGTCAAGGGCGACCTGCATGACATCGGCAAGAACCTCGTGGGGATGTTGCTCGAAGGCGCCGGCTTTCAGGTCGTTGACCTCGGTGTCGATATCGATGCCGCGACGTTCATTAACGCGGCCCAGGAAAACGAGGCGGACTTGGTGGCGATATCCGGCCTCCTGACTACCTCCATGCCAGAGATCGAGAGCGCAGTCGCGACCATCGCGGAAGCCAACACGTCACGCAACCTCAATGTCAAGGTCATGGTCGGCGGGCCCCCAATCAACAATGATTTTGCGACGCGGATCGGCGCAGACGGCTATGGTGAGAGCGCGCCGGCAGCGGTCGAGCGCGCGCGCAACTTGGTCACGGCGTAGGGAGAAAAGGCAATGGCCTGGACCCACAGAGAACGCGTTCTCGCCGCGATCAATCACGAGGAGCCGGATCGGGTTGCCATCGATCTCGCGGCGGCCGGTGCCACGGGCATCACTATCGATGCCTATGATGCCCTCAAGGCGCATCTTGGCCTCGAGCACGAGAGCGTGCTCATGTCGAAGCTCAACCAGCTTGCCCAGCCCGACGAGACGGTGCTTGAGAAGTTCGGTGTTGACACCCGTCCGATCATGGCGCGCGGACGCCGCGGCGGCGCAGGCCGCTGGGTTGATGAGCTCACCTATATCGACCATTTCGGCGTCACCTTCAAAAGCACAGTCGGCACTGCTGACAAGCATTTCCTATACAAGGACGGCCCGCTTTGTGGCGGCAAGCTGACCATCGACCGCATCGACGAGATGGAATGGCCGGACCCCGAGGACCCACTGATGGTCGAAGGCATCAAGGAGCGTGTCGCGAGCTACAAGGTGCAAGGTGACTACTGCTTGGTCTTCAACGTGCCTGACCAGGTGATCCACAGGGCCTACGGACTGCGCGGCATGGAATCCTTCCTGATGGACCTGTTCAAAGCGCCCGAGGCCGCGTGTTATCTCATGGACCGCCTGGTCGACTACAATATCAAGGCGTCCGAGGCTATGATCCGAGAGGCCGGGCCGGAGAATGTTGACGTAATCTTCTTCGGCGAGGATCTCGGCACCCAGAACGGCTGCATGTTCGATCCTAACGTAACCTATGCCAAGCTCATCAAGCCGCGCCACGAGCGCATCATTCAGACCCTCAAGAGCCTGACCGGTGGCAAGTCGCTGTTCCACTGCTGCGGTTCGGCCTATCTCTTCATTGAGCATCTGATCGATATCGGCGTTGATGTTCTCAACCCGGTCCAGGTGGCGGCAAAGAACATGGAGCCTGAGCGCCTCAAGGCCGAGTTCGGGGACCGCATGGCTTTTTGGGGTGGCATCAACACGCAGCAGACCCTGCCCCAGGGCACGTCCGAAGAGGTCGCGACAGAGACGCGCCACGTCATCGATGTTCTGGGAAAGGGCGGCGGCTACGTGCTCAACGCGGTGCACAATATCCAGCCAGAGGTACCGCCCGAGAACATCGTCGCCATGTACGACACGGGGCTCTCGCATCGCTATCTGGTGCCGGCCTGACGTGACGGAGCCGCCGCGTACCCTGCTGATCACCTGCGGTGCACTGGCCGGCGAGATCGTTGCTCTGTTGCGCGATAACGACTGGGATAGCATGAAGGTGAAATGCCTGCCGGCGCATATCCACAATTCGCCGGAGCGTATTCCCGATGGCGTGCGCCGGCTGATCCATGCCGGGCGCGGCGATTTCGAGCAAATCTTGGTGTTATTCTCCGATTGTGGAACTGGGGGAAAGCTTGACGAGGTGCTTGCCGAAGAAGGCGTGCCGCGAATTGGTGGCAGCCATTGCTACGAGGTTTTCGCTGGCCCAGAGGCCTATGCCGAGCTGATGAAGAGTGAGCCCGGTAGCTTCTTTCTGACCGATTTTTTGGCCCGCCATTTCGATCGCTTGATCATCAAGGGTCTCGCACTGGATCGCCATCCGAAGCTGCGCGATATCTATTTCGGTAAGTACCGCAGGGTGGTCTATCTGACCCAAAACGAGACCCCGGAGTTGCGCGCCAAGGCAGAAGCCGCCGCCGAGACGCTCGGGCTCGCTTTCGAGGCGCGCACGACCGGCTATGGCGGCTATCAGGAATTCCTCGAGTCATATCAAGCATGAGGGGTCAACCATGACCGACTTCAACCATCGGGACCGCGTACTTGCCGCATTGAATCACGAGTCCACGGACCGTGTGCCGATCGATTTCGGTGGCACTTTCGTCACCACGATCTGGTATTCGGCCTATGAGCGGCTAAAAGAGGCGCTCGACATCCGCACCACGGCCAAGGCCGCCAATGTCTCGCCGACGCGGCGCCTGGCAGTGGTCGATCCAGAGGTACAGGACCGCTTCGATATCGATACCCGCTATCTTGCCGTCGGCCAATACGAGGGCGACCAGAAGGTAATCGACGAGGATACCTATTTCGACGAATGGGGCGTGACCTGGCGTAAGTCAGGCGACGGCCCCTACATCTATGTGGACGGGCCCTTCTTCGGCATCAAGAAACCCGACATCGCCCTGCTTGAGGAGTACGATTGGCCCGATCCGGACAATCCCGGCTATACGCGTGGCCTGGCCGAGCGCGCCGCGGCGCTCAGGCGCGATAGTGATCATGCGATCATTCTCAACCTGCCCGTCGGCATCGTCCATAACGCCCAGTTTGTGCGCGGCTTTGGCGAGTCGCTGACCGATCTCTATAAGAACAGAGCTTTTCTCGAGCGCCTCTATGGCATCTTCACCGATTGGTATGTGCGCGTTGCGAGCAATGCGCTGGAAGCGGTAGGTGACAATATCGACATTGTCTTCATGGGTGACGATCTCGCGTCGCAACAGGCGCCCATGTTCGATCCCGAAATCTATCGTGCCATCATTAAGCCTCATCAGCGTCGCATCCTGGAGACCGTCAAGGGATATGGCGCGCCAAAGGTGCTCTACCATAGCTGCGGCGCAGTGGCGCCGCTGATTGAGGATCTAATCGAGATCGGTGTCGATGCGCTCAATCCTGTGCAGGTTACAGCAAAGGGCATGGAGCCGGCGGGCTTGAAGGAAGCCTTCGGGGAGCGCATTGCCTTCTGGGGTGCTATCAGCACCCAGAAAGCGCTGCCTTTTGGCACCCCGGATGAGGTGCGCGCTGATGTTCGCTATATCATCGATTGCTTGGGGCGCGATGGTGGCTACGTGCTCAATAGCGTGCACAATCTACAAAGTGATGTGCCGCCCGAGAATATTATTGCCATGTTCGACGAGGCACGTGGATACACGTCACAATAGACTTGACGCCATCGTGGGTGCCGACCCGAAAGTCCTTGATTCTCAGCCGAACCCATTGTCCCGATGGATCAGAGGTCGATCAAAAACAAACAATCAACATGGACCAGTCTATGGGGGGTGATCACCGGACATCACTCGGCGAAACGCCAACGGGACAGGCTAATATGTGAGCGACACATTCTTGGAGAAACTTGTTGGCTTCAAGGTGGATACGCGGGATTTCATTAGTTCGCGTTCTTGCCGTCTGTGGTGGCTAGAGTGATTCTGACTATTGTTTTTTGGATACGCTGCAGTTTCA
>JASLYQ010000033.1 GCA_030739735.1 Alphaproteobacteria bacterium
AGTACCGCTACCGATTTGCGAGCCGATCACGCCGCCAGCTGCTGCACCTAAGAGGGTGCCCGCAACTTCCTTGTCGCCTTTGCCTTGCACGCAGGCGCCGAGTGAAACGATCGTTACTGCAACGACTAAAACCTTTAAAGCTTTCATTGCATTTGTCCTCGTCGTTTGCTTCCGGAGCGTCGCCACGGCACGGGGCCAAAGCCCTCAAAAACCGTGGACTTATCTCACGCTAGTCTAACATATAGGGGCTCACCTAGGCAGGATAAAGGACCACGCGGCAAAAATGACGATACCGGTCAGTGGAGACCCGATCGCTCAGTTCAACACTTGGCTCGATGAAGCGCAGGCGAGCGAACCCAACGATCCCAATGCCGTGTCTCTGGCGACTGCGGACGCAAACGGCGCGCCCTCGGTGCGCATGGTGTTGCTCAAGCGCGCGGATGCTGACGGCTTTGTCTTCTACACCAACGTCGAAAGCCGCAAGGGCCGGGAGTTGCTGGCTAATCCCCAGGCTGCGCTTGGCTTTCACTGGAAGAGCCTGTGCCGTCAGGTGCGCATAGAAGGACCCGTCACCCAAGTCCCGGAGGATGTCGCTGACGCCTATTTTGCGAGCCGCGATAGGAAAAGCCGTATTGGCGCCTGGGCGAGCAAGCAGTCGCGCCCGCTCGAGGCCCCGCACGCGTTGGAGCGCGAGGTCGCCAAATATGCCGCTAAATTTGGGCTTGGCGAGGTGTCACGACCGGCATACTGGGGCGGATTCTGTCTGACGCCGTTGCGAATTGAGTTTTGGCGTTCCGGTGCCTTCCGCCTGCACGACCGGCTAGTTTACAGTCGGGGTGGCACGGAGTCACAGCAATGGCAGACCGAGAGACTTTATCCGTGAGCACAAGCCCGGATAAGGCACGCCTGATGCGGACCGCCACGTACGCCTCGGTAACGGTGGCGCTGATCCTGATCGTGCTCAAGCTCGGGGCTTGGTTCACGACCTTCTCGGTGGCCATTCTGTCTTCGCTGATTGATTCCGTGCTCGATGCCTTTGCTTCGATAGTCAATCTGATCGCTGTGCGCCACGCCCTGACGCCGGCGGATGAGGAGCACCGCTTCGGTCATGGCAAAGTGGAATCGATCGCCGGGCTGAGCCAGGCCGCCTTCATCGCCGGTTCCGCCGTGTTTCTGATATTCGAATCGATCGCCCGTCTGGTCACGCCCCAGGAAGTCAGCCACGGCGATATAGGAATCACCGTCATGGTCGTGTCCGTGGTGCTCACGGCGGGCCTGGTCCGCTTCCAGATGCATGTCGTGAGTAAAACGCGTTCCACCGCCATCAGGGCCGATTCACTGCACTATCGGGCCGACCTGCTAGTCAGTGTGGCGATCATCGGCTCCCTGGTCTCGAGCACTTTTGGCGGCATAGGTTGGATGGATCCCGTGGTGGCCATGCTCATTGCCGTCTACATCCTATATGGCGCCGCGGGTATTGGCCGAACCTCGCTTGATGCTTTGATGGATAAGGAGTTCTCGTTGGTGGATCGCCAACGCATTCTCGACATAGCGTATGCCCATGAAGCGGTCTGCGGCGTGCACGACCTGCGTACAAGGCGCTCGGGTCTGCAGCCCTTTATTCAGCTGCACTTGGAGCTGTCGGCCTCGATGACCTTGCACGACGCCCATGTCATCTCTGATGAGGTTGAGGTGATGATCATGAAGGCCTTTCGCGGCGCCGAGGTAATCATTCATCAGGATCCCGATGACATCGTCGAGCCCATTCCAGATTTTGCGCGCCATTAGCGCGATGCGGCAATGATCATCGAAGACCAAAGCGAGATTCTTTCGTTTCTACGCGACCCGGTGAACCATGATGGTGAGGCGGTTGAGGAGATCGGGACCCACGCCGCGCACGTCTTTCTGGCTGGCGATAGGGCCTATAAGCTCAAGCGCTCCGTGCGTTTTGCCTTTCTTGACTTCTCGACCGTCACCAGGCGTAAGACCGCCTGCGAGGCCGAGCTGGCGCTGAACAGGCGCGCTGCGCCTTCACTCTATTTGGCCGTTATTCCGGTGACCAGAGACGAAGGCGGCAGCTTGGCGCTCGACGGTGTTGGCGAGCCGGTCGATTGGCTCGTGGTCATGCGGCGCTTCGACCAGGAGACCCTGTTCGACCGCTTGGCCGCACGCGGTGCGCTCGAAGATCGGCAGCTGCGGGATCTTGCCGACGCCATCGCAGCTTTCCACAACATTGCAGAACCGCACCCCGACACGGGCGGGCGCGACAGCATGGCGCATGTCATTGCTGGAAATGTGGAAACCTTGCGCGAAGGTGACGGGCTATTTGTGGCGAGCACCGTCGACACCATAGGTCGCCTGTGGCAGCAGGCCCTGGAGCGCCATGCGACGCTGCTGGATTCACGCCGAGCGACAGGCCGCGTGCGCTGGTGTCACGGCGATCTGCATCTGCGTAACATCTGCTTAATCGACGGCCGCCCGACTCTGTTCGACGGCATCGAGTTCAATCCCGATATCGCCTGCATCGACGTGCTCTACGATCTCGCGTTTCTGCTCATGGACTTGCAGCATCGGGACATGGGCTGGGCAGCCAATCTCGTTCTCAACCGCTATCTCGGTTGAACCGAGGACATGGGTGGTCTCGCGTTGCTGCCGTTCTTCCAATCTCTACGGGCCGGGGTGAGGGCGATGGTCAGCGCCATAGAGGCGGCGGAAGGGTATGGCGGGCAGGGCGATGCGGCACGTGCCTACCTCGACTTGGCGACCGCGTTGTTCGAGCGAGCGCCATCGGCCTTGCTGGCTATCGGCGGTTATTCCGGTACGGGAAAATCATCGTTGGCAGCGGGCATTGCGCCCGATTTGGGGGCCGCCCCCGGGGCTGTGATATTGCGCAGTGACGTGGCACGCAAGCGCCTGATGGGTGTGGCGCCCGAGGCACCGCTCGCCGAGATTGCCTATTCTGGCGATGTGACGCGGCGAGTTTATGCCCATTTGCAAGGGCTAGCCCGACAAGCCCTGGCTGCGGGCGCCACTGTCATTCTCGATGCGGTGCACGGTGATGCAGAGGAGAGGCAGGCTGCGGCAGCCCTAGCCTCGGCTGTGGGCGTACCGTTCTGCGGGCTTTGGCTGGAAGCGCCTCCCCCGGTCTTGCGCTCGCGTGTTGAAGCGCGTCAGGGAGATGCGTCCGATGCCACAATGGCGGTGCTCGAAAGCCAACTTGCTCGCGGTACCGGCGATGTCGGCTGGGCCCATCTCGATGCTGGCGGTACAGCATCCGAGATGCGGACGGCAGCGCTGTCGCGCGTGGCGCGCGCCGGTATCGAAGCGCGCTGATGGCATGTTAAACTATCGGTAAGGAGGCTGCGACGATGACCTGGGCGAGCATTCTGGCATTATTGCATGGCAACGAAGCGGACGATATTGTGACCGACGCCGCACTCACCTTGGGCCGAACCTTCGGAGCCTGCGTCAACGGCCTGATTGTGCGCCCCGACCCGCGCGACGCGGTGCGTTTGGCCGTTGACGGTATGTCACCGCCCATGATCGAGAGCGTTATCGATGCGGCGCGTGGCGAGTCGGAGCGGCGCACGGCGCGCGCCCGCCAGAGCTTTGAGACCCGCAGCCGTGCCCAGGGCATAGATACTGCCGTCGACAAGACCGTGCCCGGCGCCTGTGCCCGCTGGCACGAGGAAGTGGCGCTGGCCACCGACCGCATCGCCTATCATGGGCGACTCGCGGACGTCGTTGTCATCGCCCCCCCGGCCGCCGGCGGCGACGAAACTGACGGCGCCATCGAGGCAGTGCTGTTTGAGACCGCGCGACCTCTGCTTCTGGCTGGTACCGGCGATTTTAACGCCATCGGTGGCACGGCTTTGGTGGCTTGGAATGGCAGCCGTGAATCCGTCCGTGCGGTGACTGACGCGCTGCCACTGCTTAGCCGCGCCGGGCGTGTGCTCGCCATTGGTGTAGACGAGAGTGGCAAGCGGCACCCGCCGACGGATGCGCTTTGCGATTATCTCGCCCGCCATAGTGTTGCCAGCGAGCACCTGATACTGCCGGGCGGTAAAGGCGCCGTGGCCCCACTTTTGCTCGAAAAGGCATCGGAGCTCGGCGCCGACTTGCTGGTGATGGGGGCCTACGGCCACAGTCGCCTGCGCGAGCTCGTTCTTGGCGGCGTCACCCGCCAGGTCTTGGCAGAGGCTACTATCCCAGTAGTCATGGCACACTAATTAATCTATATCAATTACTTCCACAACGCCTCCGTCGCCAGACTTGCTCCTTCGACGAGCGCACCCAGTTTTGCCCAGGCGATTTCGGGGTCGACGCTGGGATGGTGGGCGAAGGTGGCAAAACCGCAGTCGGTGCTGGCGATGACGCGCTCGCGCCCTACCAGCGAGGCGAAGCGCTCGATGCGTTGGGCGACTAGGCGCGGATGCTCGATATAGTTGGTTGTTGAATCGATCACCCCGGGCACGATGACCTTGCCGTCTGGTAGAGGTTTATCGGCGAAGATCTCCCATTCGTGCTCATGGCGCGGATTGGCACCCTCGATCGAGATGCCGGCGGGGCGTGCCGCATAGACCAGATCGATGATATCGCTCAGTGGGATATCATGGTGATGTGGGCCCTCATAATTACCCCAGCAAATATGAAGCCGCATGCGCTCTGGTGCGATATCGGCCGTGGCCGCATTGAGTGCCTCGATGTGCCGTGCCGCCACCTTGCAAAAATCCTCTGTGCTCTTGTCTGCGTGCACCAGGTGGCGACCCATACCGAGGTCTGGGCAGTCGATCTGCAACACTACGCCCGAGGCGGCGATGGTCTCGTATTCGTCCTTGAGCAGGGGCACCAGGGCATCGAGATAGGCCTCGTGCGAGGGGTAGTATTGGTTTTGTAGGAAGATCGTGACCACCCCTGGTGAGCAGGCGCTGAGAAAACCGTCGGCCCTCGGGTGCGGCGTGCGCGCGGCGGCGAAGTTGGTAATATCACGCTTGAGCGGCTGCGGGTCCTTTAAGGCCAATGGGGCGTTGCAGGCGGCACCGGCGAGCGTTTTCTCCGTGCCGCCCGCTTCCACCAGGCGTTTGGCATAGGCCAAGTAGTCGAGTAGGTCGCGTGCTGCCGGGCCTTTCTCGGCCCGGCCGCCGAAGCCCGATAGACGGTCGGTAAGATAGGTAGCGTAAGAGGTCTTGGCCATTTCGCCGTCGCTGAGAATATCGATGCCGAGCGCGGCTTGGCGTGCCACCACGTCGGCCACCGCGCGTGCCGCGGTCTCGGCGAAAGCTGCGTCGTCCAGCAGTTCGCCGCGGTCACGCGCGTCGAGCAGCGCCAGCATGTCATTCGGGCGTGGCAAGCTACCGACATGGGTGGTGAGGATGCGGTCGCTCATGTCTTCGTCTCCGCATCATTGAGCGCCGCGACCAAGGCCTGGAATGGTAGGTCGACGCAATCGTGTCGGCTCTTGTGATTGATCACCGGCGTGAAGGCCGCGACCAGCGCCCATGCGCCGTCCGGCACCGCCCCGTTGGTTTTCAACATGGCCGAGACCTGGCCTGCCACCGAGCGTGCAGCAGCGGGTGTGCAACCCGGCGCGGCCTGACCAATCATCGCTGCTGCCGCCTTGCAGAGGAGACAGCCACGCACGGTATATGCTACGGCATCTATACTGTCATCAGATAGCGTCACTTCCACCCTCACCCGGTCGCCGCACAAAGGGTTGGTGATAGTGGCTTCACCTGACGCGGCCTCGAGGTGCCCAGCATGGCTTTTGTCGCGAGCGAGCGTCACGATGGCCTGATGATAGAGCTCGTCAGACATGGCTTACCGCAGCAGTGAGATCGCCTCGTCGAGGCCGCTGAGCATGGCATCGATGTCGGCGTCATTGTTACTGAAGGTGAGAGAGGCACGGGTGGTGCCGTCGAGGTCCCAATGATCCATCAATGGCTGAGCGCAGTGATGGCCGCCGCGCAGCGCAACCCCGTGCCGATCGAGTAGGGTGCATATGTCGTGCGGGTGCAGCCCCTCTATCGTGAAGGAGATCACCGGCGCTCGGTCTTGGTTGCCCGCAGGGCCCTTGATCGTGACGTCGTCGATGGCTTTCAGCCCTTCAAGCGCTTTTGTGCAGAGCTGTGTCACATGCGCTCTGGCGCCACCGAGGTCGAGGGCGTGTATCCAGCCGCAAGCAGCACCCAGCCCCACGGCCTGGGCGATCGGCGGCGTACCCGCCTCGAACTTGTGCGGCACGGGTGCGTAGGTGGTCTTTTCCAGTGTTACCTCGCGAATCATCTCGCCACCGCCAAGGAAAGGTGGCATGTCGTCGAGCAGCGCTGCGTGGCCCCAGAGTACGCCGATGCCGTTGGGCCCATACATCTTATGGCCGGAGAAGGCGTAGAGATCGATGCCGAGAGCAGTTACATCGACGGGCCCGTGCGGCACGGCTTGTGCGCCGTCGAGCATAACCAGCGCACCGACTCCCTTGGCCGCTGTGACAACGCGAGGCACGTCGAGAATGGCACCGGTAACGTTTGAGACATGGGCCAGAGAGATCAGTTTTGTGCGCGCACTCAGCATTCTCTCCAGAGCGTCAAGGTCGATCACACCATCGATTGTGATCGGCACGACCTTGAGTACGATGCCCTTTCGTTCGCGCAACATTTGCCAGGGTACAAAGTTGGAATGATGCTCGAGCAAGGAGATAACCACCTCGTCGCCTTTGCCTAAAGTCTCGCCGAGGCTGCGCGCGACGAGGTTGAGCGAGGCCGTAGTACCACCGGTAAAGATCACCTCGCTCACATCCCCCGCACCGACAAACGCTGCCACCTCACCACGTGCCGCCTCATAGGCACCTGTGGCGCGCTCGGCGAGCGTGTGGACACCGCGCAACACGTTTGCCCGCGCCATCGTCTCGTGCGCAAGCATAGCGTTGATCACGGCCTGGGGCGTCTGCGCCGTTGCGCCGTTGTCGAGATAATGCAGGGGTGCGTCGTTGATTCGCTGTTGTAAGATCGGGAATTCGGTGCGCAAACGGGTAACGTCGAAGGCCATTAGGCGCTTCGCCGGTTGCGGAATGCGTCGAGCGCTTCCGGAGTGTCGATGTCGAGTAGCACGCCGTCGCCGTCGGCCGGCACCTCGCACAGCACCGCGGCGTTTTCGCCTATCAAGTGCCGGGCGCCGACGTCGCCCGCCACGCTCCCGATCTGTGCGAAGAACTCCGAGCCCCAGAGCACCGGGTTGCCGCGCTTGCCACCGACCACGGGCACGCATATGGCGTGACCTTCGATCGGGTCAAAAGCGGCGATAAGAGCGTCGAGCTGTGCCGCGCGCACCTGCGGCATGTCGCCGAGGCAGACCAGGGCGCCGTCCACGTCGCCGGTGAACTTGCTGAGGCCGGCACGCAGGCTGGTGCTTAGGCCCTGGGCATAGTCGGGATTGTGGGCAAAGGTGACGTCGAGACCAGCCAACGCCGTGCGCACGCGCTCCGCTTCGTGTCCGGTGACCACGACGACCGGGCGTGCTTGCGAGGCCAACACATTTTCTGTTGCCTGGCGAACCATAGTAGTACCGTCGACCTCTTCCAGAAGCTTGTTGCGCGCGCCCATGCGCCGCGACTGCCCGGCGGCGAGCATGAGGGCTGCAACATGTGGAGTCTCACGCTCCGCCACCGTGTGCGTCCGCGGCTGCGGCCGGCTGACGATCTCCTTGAGAAGGCCACCGGCGCCCATGCGCGTGATGTCGTACGCGCTGATAGTGAGGTCGGCGGCGAGGCGCTCCAGCACCCAGTCGAAGCCGTTAAGCTTGGGCGAACGGGCGCAGCCCGGCATGCCGATCACAGGTAAGCCCGTCTCTGTCATATGAGCGAGTAGTAGCAGGTTCCCAGGGTCTACCGGCATGCCAAAATGATCGATGCTGCCACACGCGGCCTCAATTCCCGCCGGTACCACGTCGCGGCGGTCGACCACGGCGGAGGCGCCACTGACGATGACCAGATTGACGCCTTTGGCTACCACCTCACCGACAGCTGCGGCGATGGCGGTCTCGTCGTGGTCGCAGATGCGTTCCGCGCCCAGGCTGGCGCAGACGCGGGCAAGTCGGCTCTGCAACACCTCGCGCGTAGAAGCTAGCACCGAGGCCTTGGTGCCGGGCAGTTCACTCATCACCAGGCCTACTGTCTTGGCCGTGAACGGCGCTACGCGCAGCAGCGGTTCTGAGGCTTCCGCCTTGGCCACGCTCGCCTCTGCGGCGGCGAGCGGGATAATCTTGACGGTCGCCAGCAACTGCCGCGCGGCCACCCGCTCATAGGGCGGCAGGGTGGCGACCGTGACCGTCTCGTCAATGCGATTGAGGGCATCGACGCGCTCGGCATCAACCACCAGCAGACCTTCTGTCTCCGCCAGCAGATTGCAGCGGCCGGTAAAGGCGGCGGCGACTCTCGTGCCAGGTCCAGCGAGGGTATCGGCGATGCGCTTGGCCGCAGTGTCCTCCGGGACGTCGCCCGTCTCAAGCCGTGCCGCGACGACGGTTTCGACACCGGCCTCGACCAGCGCCGCGACATCGTCGCTCGAGAGCACGCGGCCTTTCTTGAAGACACCGGCGTCCAAGCGCAGGGAATGCGCCAAGATCGCACCCTCGGCCTCGGCGGCGCCAATGCGGCCGAACTTCATGCGGCGCGTTGAGCAGGCTGCGCCGGCTGGCGCCGCGCGGCAATAACCTGGGCCAGGATTGAGACAGCGATCTCAGCCGGCGAGCGGGCCCCGAGTGCTAACCCGACGGGGCCGTTTATGCGCGCCAGCGCCGTCCTGTCGAAGCCTTCCTCGGTCAGCCGCTCTAGGCGCGCGCCGTGGGTCTTCTTGCTGCCCAGCGAACCGATATAGAAGGCGGGTGACTTGAGTGCTACTGCCAGCGCCGTGTCGTCGAGCTTGGGATCGTGGGTCAGGGTGACGACGGCGGTACGCGCATCGAGCGCGAGCCGCTCCAGCGCCTCGTCCGGCCACTCGTCGGAGACGTCGATGCCGGGAAACCGCTCCGCGGTAGCGAAAGCGCCGCGCGGGTCGATGACGGTCAACTCGTAGCCGGCCAGAGTCGCCATCTGGGCCAACGGCTGGGTGATGTGCACAGCACCGATCACGATCATGCGCCAGGGCGGATTGTGCACCTGAATGAAAACCGGGCCGTCCGGCCCTTCGATGGTGCGGCTCTGGTCCATGTCGAGCGCCTTGCGCGCTTCCGCGATGATGCTATCGGGGGCATCCTCGGCATGATCCGGGCCGATCAGCCACTGGCCCGAGCCGTCTAGCGCTGTGGCGAGCGCCAGGGGGCGCTTTTCATCTCGGGCGTTGAGCAGGGCATCGAGGGCTTGCCTATACATGGCTATTCGACCTTCTCAACCAGCACCTGCACCTTGCCGCCGCAGGCCAGGCCGACTTCCCAGGCCTGGGCGTCGCTGACACCGAAGTCGAGCAGGCGCGAGGCACCTTCCGCGATCACTTCCAGCGCTTCCCGGACCACGGCGCCTTCGATGCAGCCGCCTGAGACGCTACCCATCATGGCGCCGTCCTCGGCGATGGCCATCTGGCTACCGACGGGTCGTGGGCTTGAGCCCCAGGTCGTGACGACGGTGGCCAGTGCCACGCCGTGGCCATCATCACGCCAACGGGCGGTGGTGCCGAGAATGTCGTCGTGGTCATTTCCGGTAACGCTCATGGAACTCTCCTTCATCGCGCTCCACACCTGCGAGCGTGTGCGCCAGCATATCCAGGCTTTGCAGATTGTGCACCGGTTGGAAATCATCAACATGCGGCAGCATGGCGCGCACCCCTGCCGCCTTGGGCTCGAAGCCCTCATAACGCAGCAGCGGGTTGAGCCAGATGAGCCGCCGGCAGGATATGTGTAGGCGCTCCATCTCGGCCTCCAGGCCCTCGCCGCCGGCACGGTCGAGGCCGTCGGATATTAGTACTACCAGTGCACCCTGTCCCAGCACGCGTCGCGACCAATCGCGATTGAAGGCGTGCAGGCAGTCGCCGATGCGGGTGCCACCAGACCAGTCCTCGACGGTCTCGATCACGGCATCGAGCGCTACATCGACATCTTTGTTGTGCAGCTGCCGAGTAATGTTGCTGAGCCGTGTGCCGAAGACGAAAGCATGGATGCGCCCGCGCGCGTTCTCAAGCACATGCAGAAAATGCAGCAGTATTCGCGAATAGCGGCCCATGGAGCCCGAGATGTCGCAGAGCACGACAAGCGGTGGGGCCTTGCGGCGCGGTCGCCGGTGCACTAGCGGAATGCTCTCGCCGCCACAGCGCAAGGCTGTGCGCAAGGAGCGCCGCATGTCGATCCGCCGGCCGCGAGCGTCAACGGCGAAACGTCTGGTCGGCAAGGGCTTCATGCGCACCACGAGGCGCGTGATGGCGCGCTTGGCGGCGGCGATTTCGTCCGCGCTCATGCGCTCGAAGTCGATCTTGCGCAACACCTCGCGGCCCGAAGCGGTGAGCAAAGCATCCGCGTCCGCCTCGCCGTCCTCGCCATCGCCGCCGCATATGCGGGTGCTTGAGAGGGCCTCGGCGACGCGCCGCGAGACCGGCGACGGTGCTGCGACGGGCGCGATATCGAGCAACCCAGGCAGACGCTCCAGCAAATCCGGGCGGCGCCAAAAGGCGTTGTAGGCCTGGTTGAACAGTTCAAGCTGGTCGTGGCGCGCTACCAGGCTGGCATGTAGCGCCCAATAGAAGTCGTCGCGCTTAGCCAGCCCCGTGCGCTCCACCGCCGCCAGCGCATCGAGCACCTTGCCCGGCCCGACGGGCAGGCCGGCCACGCGCAGGCAACGGCAGAAATGCATGACGTTGCGCGCAAGCTGGCCGCCATCGGCCGTTGCCGCGGGACATGGTATTTCCGACATGGCGCGACTGTGCCGCGAAGCCAGCCCCGTCGCAAGTGCCTTCCCGACCGACACAGCCCGCGCCACCGCTAATCCGGGCAAAAGCTATTGAATTCCATGCAAAAATAGTAATTGGGTTCGTTTCGTAATTCACTCTGTCAGGAGTTCGGTGACTGTTATCTATCTCCACCTATCTCCAGCTATTTCCAAAATACTCTCGCCCTATATGCTCAATGGCGACCATCGGCACACGGCGTGGGCCGCGCATAGGAGAATTGTGGCACAGCTTGACCGGGGGTGCGGATTGGGGCCTCCTTTGGGCGTCAAAACTTGGGAGGGTGCGATGTTCGATCTCGGCTTACAGGACAAGGTAGCGATGATCACGGGCGGTAGCGACGGGCTTGGCCTGGCGACAGCGCGCCGGCTGTCGGAGGAGGGCTGCAAGGTCGCTATTTGCGCCCGCCGGGAGGAGCACTTGCGCGAGGCGGCGGACCGCATTTCTGCGGCCACAGGCGGCCAGATTTTGGCACATCGTGCCGATGTCTCCATACCGACGGATGTCGAATCCTTCGTCGCCGCCACGAGCGAGCGCTTTGGCGGTATCGACGTTGTCATCAACAACGCCGGCAAATCGGCCGCCGCGAGCTTTGAGGCGGTGCCGGACGAGGACTGGCAGTCCGATTTCGACCTCAAGGTGATGGGCGCGGTGCGGCTCTGCCGCCTGACCATTCCGATCCTGCGCGGACGCGGCGGCGGAGCGATTCTCAACGCCACCATCGTGGGTGCTAAGGCGCCGCCCGGTGCCGCCCTGCCGACCACGCTCAGCCGTGCCGCCGGCATCAACCTGACCAAAGCGCTAGCCAACGAATATGCCGGCGACAACATCCGCGTGAACACCATTTGCATCGGCTTGCTCAAAAGCGCTCAATGGGACCGCCGCGCCGGCAACCGGAATATCGATGAGTTTTACGCCGAGCTGGCTCCGCGCGTGCCGTTGAGGCGCATCGGCGAAGCGGAAGAGTTCGCCGATCTTGCCGCCTTCCTCGTCTCCGCTCGTGCCGCCTACATCACCGGCGTTGCGGTCAATCTTGATGGTGGCATGTGCGCGGTTGTGTGAGGGCTATTCTGGCCGTCTCGCCCGCCGCAGGCTTTTGCGCAAGCGGTGGGGTGGCTGGGGGCCGGGAAAGGCCAGTCGCCGTAATCGCCGATGCGAAAGTTAGGGTTGTTCGCCAGCAGGCGCTTTGAGGCCGGCGGCTTCTTTCTGAATTGCCAGTACTGCCGAGGTCGTGCCGGTGATCTTTTCGACCACGACGAGCACGCTATTATCTGCCATAACTGCAAATTGGCTAATGAATCACGAGCCTGGGCTCCTGGGCCGTAAAACTCGCTTCAGATCCTTTGCATACAATGAATCTTTATCGCTGTAGGCTGCCTTTGCCTAATCTCAAATGTTATCGAAGTCGCCGTGCCGGCCAGCGCCTTTACTGAATCGACCGGCGCCCGCTATGCCCTCTTGGCGCAAGGTGTCGATCGCGTTAGACCATTCTTGCTTCATCGCATCGCGCAACGAAAGGCCATACCCGTCGATGACTGATCGGCGATCCGCCAGCATGGTTGCCTGGGGGAATCGGGATATCTCATGTGCGATTGCCTCGGCGACTTGTCGCACCTCATCATCGGGCACCACCCGTTCACATAGCCCAATCTCGTAGCATTCGTGCGCGGTGACTTTACGTCCGGTCAACACTAGGTCCAATGCCTTGCCCTGACCGACTAGACGGGGCAACCGGGCGGTTCCGCCGTCCATCAGCGGAACACCCCATCGGCGGCAATAGACCCCCATATAGGCGGTCTCACCCATGACACGCATATCGCAAAGCAGGGCAAGCTCCATGCCCCCGGCAACCGCTGGTCCGTTGATTGCGGCAATCACAGGCTTGTTGAATTCCATGCGCGTCGGTCCCATGAGCGCGCGTGGCACCGGACCGGCACCGACCCGGAAACCGTGTCTCTCGACAATGTCCTTTTCGAAATCTTCAGTGGTGAGAGACGCGGCGTACTTCAGATCCCATCCAGCGCAAAATGCGCTACCGTCTCCATAAAAGACGGCGACGCGCGCTTCCTCGCTTCGCTCGAACTCCTCGAACGCTTCGCTTAACAAGGCCGCTGTTTCGGGAGTGACCGCATTGCGCGCCTCTGGCCGACTCTGCACGATCGTCCAAACATTATCCCGTTTCTCAATCCTAACGGTCATTTTTGCTCCCACGCAACCGAACACGCTCAGCATCGCACGCTGAACGGCTACGGACATTCTTTGAAGCAAAATAGTAGCAATTGCTAAGCGGATACAACAATTCTACGACGCGGCGACCGTTGCCGCCTTATCCGTGGCCATGTGTTTGGTGTCGCCGGCGACATAGGCCGCCAGGATCGCGGCAAGCCGTCTTTTGACCTACTCCCCACGCACCTCAGCTTGCCAGCGGATATTCCGCGTAGGCGTTCTCGCAGGGTGGGCCATTGCTGGCGTGGAGCACGCGGTTCTCCAAGTCTAGGATGACAGAGACGACTGTCGCCGTGCGGTTGGTTTTGGGTTCGCTGTCGTCGGAGTGGCGGCAGATGCCTGATGGGTAGCTGAAATGGTCGGTGAACAGCTCCTGCATTAGCGCGATATCGATGGGCCTGTTAGCCTGGCGCATGAGGCGGGCGAGGCGCCGGGCGCGAAACAGGGTGCTAGGGCTGTTGCGCTGCAGGGTAGAGGTGACGTCTAGGCTCTCGAAATGGTTGGCATGGGTGAGCATGCCATCTTCTGGATACAGCATGGCTTCGTCGTCTGGTGCGGCCTCAATGTCGATGGCTTCACCATCGGCATGGGCCAGTAAATAGTTTCCCGAGCAGACGCGCGGGGTGCTGACCACGACTTTCAGGGCATCGGTAAAATTTTCGGCGCTCAATATCTCGCGCACGCGCAGGTGAAAGGGCTTGCGCTCGAGCTCAGTGCCTTCGTGGTCGGTGGTCATGCCGTTGACGACCAGGCCCACGCCAGCTTCGTTCAAGCCCATGATGCCGCCGGCAATGCCGGCCTGCGTGATGCAAACGAAATTGGGAGCGTTGTCGCGCCTGCAGCGCAACACCGCCATGTGGCCAAGCAGGCCGTCGAGCCAGTCCCAGTTCTGGCCGATCAATGTGGTGCCGCTGCGCGTCACTTCGGGGAGCGCGGCGAAACTGGTGCAGCCCATCGCTTCGCGGGCAAACAGCGTGTAGCTCAGCTCCCAGCGCGCGTTAAGCATGGCGATGGCGACGGGATCGAGGTGTGCGCCTTCGGCAATCCCGGCCATCTCTTCCGCATAGACGGGATCGAATGTCTCGATGCGTTTCTGCCAGCGGGCACCCTCGGCCAAGGCATCCTCGAGTGTGATGCCGCCGGCGGCAAAACGTGCCAGATAGGTCTCGACATTGGCGGCGGCCGAGTCGGCCAAGGCCTCGCCGTGGGTGCGGCCGCGCGTGCGCGCGTTACCGGACAGATTGATCAGGGGAAGGTTGCTCATACGGCAGCCCCAGCTCGTATTTTCTCGATGATCGCCGCGGCTTCCGAGCCTTGCACGCGGGCGATGTCGTCCTGGTACTTGAGCAGGGCGCCAAGCGTCTCGTCCACGGTGCGTGGGTCGAGATCGGTGTGGTCGAGGCGCATCAGCGCATTGGCCCAGTCGATGGTCTCGGCGACGCCCGGCTTCTTGAACAAGTCCATCTCGCGCAGGCGTTGCACGAAGGCAATCACCTGGCCCGACAGGCGTTTACCTACCCCCGGTGCGCGCGCGGCAAGAATCTCCGTTTCCCGCGCGGCATCGGGATAGTCGATCCAGGCGTAAAGGCAGCGGCGCTTAATGGCATCATGAATCTCGCGCGTGCGGTTCGAGGTTAGCACTACGATGGGTGGGGTCACTGCTCGGATGGTGCTGAGTTCGGGGATGGTGACCTGGAAATCCGCAAGCACTTCGAGGAGAAATGCCTCAAAGGGCTCATCCGCGCGGTCGAGCTCGTCGATCAGCAGCACCGGTGCGCCGGCCGCATCGGGTTCGAGCGCTTCCAGCACTGGGCGCTTGATAAGAAAACGCTCGGTGAAGACGTCATCCGAGAGCCGCGCGCGGCCGGCGACACCTTCCGCCTTCGCCGCCTGAATCTCGATCATCTGGGCGGCATAGTTCCACTCATAAACAGCGCCCGCCACGTCTAGGCCCTCGTAGCATTGCAGGCGCAATAGGCGGCGGCCGAGCTGCTCGGCCAGCACCTTCGCGATCTCGGTTTTGCCGACCCCGGCCTCGCCTTCAAGGAACAGCGGGCGGCCCATGGACAAGGCCAGAAATACCGAGGTCGCAAGACCGCGGTCTGCGATGTAGTGGCCGCCGGCGAGCAGTTCTACGGCAGCGTCGACACTCGCCGGTAGCTCGCCTATAGGCATCCGGTCACGGCACGTCTGGCCATCACGTTGATCAGATGGGCACGATAGTCGGCGGCGGCGTGGATATCGGTGTTGAGGCCGTCTGCGGGCACGTTGACCCCGGCGATGGCATCCGCCGAAAAATTGTCCGCCAGCGCCTGTTCCATGTCTGCGGCACGGAATACGCTGCTGCCGGCGCCCGTAACCGCCACGCGCACGCTGCCGCCCGTCACCGCCACCATCACGCCGACGATGGCATAGCGCGAGGCGGGGTTGGCGAATTTAGCGTAGCAGGCCGCTTCTGGCACCGGGAACGACACCTCGGTGATCAGTTCGCCCTCGTTTAACGCCGTCTCGAACATGCCCGTGAACATGTCGTCGGCCGCGATCTCGCGCGCTGTGGTGCACACCGTGGCCCCCAACGCGACCACGGCGGCGGGATAGTCCGCAGCCGGGTCGGCATTGGCGATGGAGCCCCCGATGGTACCGCGGTTGCGCACCTGCGGATCGCCGATGCCGCCCACGAGATCGGCGAGTGCCGGGATGGCTGAGCGCAAATCCGCGTCGGCGGCCACGGCAGCGTGGCTGGCCATGGCGCCGACCACGACGCTATCGCCATCGCGGTGGATTCCGGTGAGATCGCCGATGCCGCCGAGGTCAACAAGATCGCTCGGGTTCGCCAGGCGCTGTTTCATGGTAGCGAGCAGGGTCATGCCGCCTGCCAGATATGCGCCCTCGGCGGCGGCCGCTAGCTTAACGGCGGCGTCGTCGCGGGACGTGGCACGCTGGTAAGTGAAGTCGTACATGTAAGCCTTCCTCTACTCGGCCGCTTGTGCCTGGATTGCTCGCCATACCGCCTGCGGCGCTACAGACGCATCGATCGCGCCAAGCTCGGCATGG
>JASLYQ010000034.1 GCA_030739735.1 Alphaproteobacteria bacterium
CTGCGCTTTGCCATCCGCGAAGGCGGACGCACCGTCGGCGCCGGTGTCGTCGCCGACGTCTCAGAATAAGTACGGGCAGGATACAGGAGTGTAGCTCAACTGGTAGAGCACCGGTCTCCAAAACCGGGGGTTGGGGGTTCGATCCCCTCCACTCCTGCCAACCCGCTCTTGCACTTACATGATATGTCGACCATTTAAGATCATGAACCGAGAACCGTTTAGCAGGATTTAATGGCTAAGACTTCGCCGGCAGAATTCGTCCGTCAGGTGCGCCAGGAAGTGTCGCGCGTGACCTGGCCAACACGCAAAGAGGTCGCCGTGACCACGATTATGGTGTTCATCATGGTCACCGTACTGTCGATCTTCTTCCTTTTGGTTGACCAAGTCTTGTCGTTCGGCGTGCGTCAGATTCTGGGTCTTGGAGGATGACCATGGCTGAAACTACCACCCAGGACGGCAAGTGGTATATCGTCCATGCCTATTCCGGCTTCGAGAAAAAGGTTGCTCAGGCCATCAAGGATCAGGCTATTCGGAAGGGCATGGGCGACCTGATCCAGGAGGCGCTGGTACCGACCGAGGAAGTGGTCGAGATGCGCCGCGGTCAACGGGTCTCCAGCGAGCGTAAGTTCCTTCCCGGTTATGTGTTGGTGCGTATGGTGATGACCGACGAGACTTGGCATCTGGTCAAGAACACTGCCAAGGTCACGGGTTTTCTTGGCACCGGTAGCAAGCCCTCGCCGATCCGCCAGTCCGAGGCTGACCGCATTCTGCGCCAGGTGCAGGAGGGTATTGAGCGGCCGAAGCCCTCGATCCTCTTTGAGATCGGCGAGATGGTGCGCGTCTCGGACGGTCCCTTCGCCTCCTTTAACGGTATGGTTGAGGATATCGACGAGGACAAGGCGCGACTCAAGGTGGCGGTGACCATCTTCGGCCGTTCGACGCCCGTCGAACTCGAATATTCCCAAGTCGAGAAGCTTTAGAGAGCTTGACGTGAGGCCCTGTCCGGGGTATCCGCCGGGCTTCTAAACGCACGGGAGGCTCGCCACGGCCGCACCGCGCTCCCGAAAGGGGAAGTGATGGCGAAGAGGATCGACGGTTACATCAAGCTGCAGGTGCCGGCTGGCCAGGCCAACCCGTCACCGCCAATCGGCCCGGCGCTCGGTCAGCGCGGGCTGAATATCATGGAATTCTGTAAGGCCTTCAACGCGGCGACGCAGAGCCTTGAGCAGGGCGTACCGATTCCGACTGTGGTTACCGTCTATGGCGATCGTAGCTTCAGCTTCGAGACCAAGACGCCGCCGGCCAGCTTTTTCATCAAGAAAGCGGCGGGGCTTGACAAGGGCTCGGGCGAGACCGGACGGTCGGATCCCGTAGGTTCAGTCACCATGGCCCAGTTGCGTGATATTGCCGAAGCAAAAAATCCTGATCTCAACACCGATGACGTCGACGCCGCTTGCCGCATGCTGGCAGGCTCGGCCCGTTCGATGGGCATCACGGTAGTAGACTGAGCCATGGCCAGGAACAAAGGCAAGCGCATGCGCACCATTCGCGAAGGCCGCGATCCGGCAGCGCGGCACGAGATCGTCGCCGCTGTCGAGTTGATCAAGGCCGGAGCTACGGCGAAGTTCGACGAAACCATAGAGATTGCTCTTAACCTGGATGTCGATCCGCGCCACGCCGACCAGATGGTGCGCGGCATGGTCAGCCTGCCCCACGGCACGGGAAAGTCGATGCGCGTAGCCGTTTTTGCCAAGGACGCCAAAGCCGATGAGGCGCGTGAAGCGGGTGCGGATCTTGTCGGTGCGGATGATCTCGCGGCCAAGGTGCAGGAAGGCGAGATCGAATTCGACCGCTGCATTGCTACGCCGGACATGATGGCCGTGGTCGGCAAGCTGGGTAAGATCCTAGGGCCGCGCGGCCTCATGCCTAATCCGAAGCTCGGCACGGTAACCCCCAATGTGGTCCAGGCTGTCAAAGACGCCAAAGGCGGCCAGGTCGAGTTCCGCGTCGAGAAAGCGGGCGTTGTTCACGCCGGCATCGGTAAGGCCAGCTTTGATGTCTCCGCCCTGGTGGAGAATGTGAAAGCTTTTATCTCTGCAATCAACAAGGCGAAGCCGAGCGGTGCCAAGGGCCTGTTCCTGAAGCGCGCTGCACTGAGCTCTACCATGGGCACTGGCGTCAAGCTGGAGCCTGAGGAACTGATCAAGCTCTGACCGGCCCAGCCGGCGGAGGGACAAAGACCTGTCCGAGACCATGGGTGCCAAGGCGTGCGGCTGCGGCAGAAACGGGGAACCGGCCCATGCAGACAAGCGGAAGACCGAATCGCCGCGCGTGCTGCGGCATGCGGTCGCTGCCTCCCGGATAGGAAATGTGGTCCCGCAAGGGACCGGAGTTGTAACCGGACCTTCGCGCCGGGCGGGCATAGGCTCGTTGCAGCGGGGAGGCAGCGTCATGGAGGCGCGCCGTGGATCGAGCCGCAAAGAAAGCGATGGTCGCATCGCTGCACGAAGTTTTCAGCAATGCCACGGCCGTGGTGGTGAGCCACAATCTTGGTCTCACGGCGGGCGAGGCGACCGAACTGCGTCGTCAGATGCGGGCCGCGGGAGCCAGCTTCAAGGTCACCAAGAACAGCTTGACCAAGCTTGCCTTGGCGGACACGCCCTACGAGCATCTCGCCTCGTTGTTTAGCGGGCCAACAGCGATCGCCGTTTCAGAGGATCCCGTGGGGGCGGCCAAGGCGACCGTTGAGTTTGCCAAGGGAAACGACAACCTCGTCATTCTTGGTGGGGGGCTTGGTGAGAACACGCTTGCCGAAGTCGATGTCAAGAATCTCGCCAGCCTGCCATCGCTCGATGAACTGCGTGGCAAGCTGGTTGGGCTACTCAATGCCCCGGCCACCAAGATTGCCGGTGTACTCCAGGCCCCGGCGGGTCAGTTGGCGCGCGTTATCGACGCCCATGCAAATGCACAAGAGGCGGCCTGATCCCGGGCGCGCCAACGATCAAAAAATCTCAGACCAGGAGTAAGAAACATGGCTGATATCGAGAAGATTGCGGAAAAACTGTCCGCCCTGACGGTGCTGGAAGCATCGGAACTGGCCAAGTTGCTTGAGGATAAGTGGGGTGTTTCGGCCGCGGCGCCGGTGGCCGTAGCCGCTGCTCCGGCAGCCGGCGGCGGCGACGCCGCAGTAGAAGAGCAGACCGAGTTCGATGTCATTTTGGCGAGCTTCGGCGAGAAGAAGATCAACGTCATTAAGGAAATCCGCAGCATCACTGGCCTTGGGCTCAAGGAAGCCAAGGGGCTTGTCGAGGGCGTACCCAACCCCGTCAAGGAGGGTGTGTCCAAGGACGAGGCCGACGAGATCAAGGGTAAACTGGAAGGCGCCGGTGCCACCGTCGAAGTCAAATAGTCGCGAGCGAAACGGGGCCGTTGCCGTTTCGGTGGTGGCCTCTCTTGACATTCGGTGGTGTTTTTACGAAATTCATCGCTCGGCATAACTGACGGCAGCGACACCGTTCGACATAGTGAAACCGGATCCCATCCGGAAGCATCTGATCCGCCTCTGCGCCGCTTTCCATTAAGCGGGCGTAAGCGGCATCTTGCTCTCTTTTGGTGCGTTACGCGTGCTGTGAGGGGGTGCTTTCGTTGCATTCTGGCTAAGCCCGCATGGCTGTGGGCTCGCTGCTGTGCGTCAACCTCGTATTGAGGAGAAGGCATGACCCTGTCATTCACTGGGCGCAAGCGCATTCGCAAATCCTACGGCGGCTCTTTGGCAGTCGCATCGATGCCGAACCTGATCGAGGTTCAGCGGAACTCCTATGAAGCGTTCCTGCAAAAGGACGTGGAAATGCCTGAGCGCCGGGATGCCGGCCTGCAGGCTGTCTTTAATTCGGTGTTCCCGATTCGCGATTTTTCGGATTCTGCCCAGCTCCAATATGTCGCCTATGCTCTCGATTCACCCAAGTACGATGTAGAGGAATGCCAGCAGCGCGGCGTAACCTATGCTGCACCATTGCGCGTGACCCTGCGCCTCATCGTCTGGGATGTTGACGAGGAAACCGGTGCGCGCACGGTGCGTGATATCAAGGAACAGGACGTCTTCATGGGCGACATGCCGCTCATGACCGACAAGGGCACCTTTGTGATCAACGGCACGGAGCGTGTCATCGTTAGCCAGATGCACCGCTCGCCGGGCGTCTTCTTCGATCATGATAAGGGCAAAACCCACTCCTCGGGTAAATATCTCTTTGCGGCGCGGGTGATTCCCTATCGTGGCTCGTGGCTTGATTTCGAGTTCGATGCAAAGGACATCGTTTATGTCCGCGTTGATCGCCGTCGCAAGCTGCCGGTCACCACGCTGCTGCGCGCGCTCGGTCTCAATACCGAGGAAATTCTCGATCTCTTCTACGAGATGGTCGACTACAAGCGCAGCAAGAAGGGCTGGAGCGCACCCTTCGATCTCGAGCGCGTCAAGGGCACGCGGCTGGAGCGCGACCTGATCAACGCTAAGACCGGTAAGGTCGTGGCTGAGGCAGGCACGCGGGTCACGGCCCTTATTTCGCGCAGGTTGGCCGATAGCGGTTTCAATAGTCAACGCATCGAGCTTGACGACCTAATCGATCAGTTTTCGGCGCGCGAGATCGTCGATATGGAGAGCGGGCTGGTGATTGCCGAGGCGGGTGACGCCATTACCGAGGAGATGAGGGACGCTATCGCGGAGTCCAAAATCGGCGCGATCTCGGTGTTGGCCATGGGTCCCAATGTCGGTCCTTACATCCGCAACACGCTTGCCATCGACAAAAACCAGTCGCGTTCGGATGCTCTGACCGATATCTACCGGGTCATGCGCCCCGGCGAGCCGCCGACCGACGAGAGCGCGGAGCGTCTGTTCTACGATCTGTTTCTGAGCCCGCTGAAGCTTACTTCGCAGAGCGTCGACGTGCGCGACACGCCGAACAAGCGGGCTAAGCCCGTGGGGGCCCTCGATCGGGCCGCACTGCAGGGCAATGCTTGGGTGATCGATTCGCGCGACGGATTTTCGCTGATCGCGGTGTCCTGCTCCCTCGATTGGGGCGGACCGAACATGGGCTGGATCGCCAACGCGGATATGAACATCCTGCGCTCCGAGCGCTATGACCTCTCTGCTGTCGGGCGTGTGAAGATGAACTCGCGTCTCGAAGTCGAGTGTGATGATGAACTGCGCGAGCTGCGGCGTGCGGACATCACCGCTGTCGTCTCGACCCTTGTCGGTCTGAAGGACGGTCGTGGCGATATCGACGATATCGACCATCTCGGTAATCGGCGTGTGCGCTCGGTCGGCGAGCTGATGGAAAATCAGTATCGCGTCGGGCTGCTTCGCATGGAGCGGGCTATCCGCGAGCGTATGAGTTCGGTCGAGATTGATGCCGTGATGCCGCACGACCTGGTTAATTCCAAGCCGGCCGCGGCGGCGGTGCGGGAGTTCTTTGGCTCCTCGCAGCTCAGCCAGTTCATGGACCAAACCAATCCGTTGTCTGAGATCACTCATAAGCGGCGCCTGTCAGCACTTGGCCCGGGCGGCCTGACGCGCGAGCGTGCTGGCTTCGAGGTGCGCGACGTGCATCCCACCCATTACGGCCGCATATGTCCGGTTGAAACACCAGAGGGACCGAATATTGGCCTTATCAATAGTCTTGCGACCTATGCCAAGGTAAATAAATACGGGTTTATAGAATCGCCCTACCGTAAGGTGGTCAAGGGAAAGGTGACTGACGAAGTTGACTACCTCTCGGCCACGGACGAAGCGCGGCACACCATTGCTCAGGCCAATGCGCCACTTAATGCCAGCGGACGTTTCCAGCGCGATCTGGTGAGCTGTCGCGTTAATGGTGATTTTGTCATGACCTCACCGGAGAATGTCGATTACATCGATGTTTCACCGAAACAGCTGGTCTCCGTTGCTGCAGCCCTGATCCCGTTTCTTGAGAACGATGATGCCAACCGCGCACTGATGGGCTCGAACATGCAGCGCCAAGCGGTACCGCTAATCCAGGCCCAGGCGCCGCTTGTTGGCACAGGCATGGAGGAGGTCGTGGCACGCGACTCGGGCGCTACCGTGGTGGCGCGCCGGGCCGGTGTGGTTGACCAGGTCGATGTCCGGCGCGTCGTTATCCGGGTCACGGCCGAAGACAGCGAGGGCTCTGCCGGCGTCGATATTTACAACCTTTTGAAGTTCCAGCGCTCGAACCAGAACACCTGCATCAACCAGCGGCCGTTGGTGAAGGTGGGTGATCGGGTGGTGGCCGGCGACGTGATCGCCGACGGTCCTTCGACTGAACTCGGCGAGCTGGCGCTTGGGCGCAACGTGCTCGTCGCCTTTATGCCCTGGAATGGCTATAACTTTGAGGACTCCATCCTCATCTCCGAGCGTATCGTCCGTGACGACGTCTTCACCTCGATTCATATCGAGGAATTCGAGGTTATGGCTCGCGATACCAAGCTCGGGCCAGAGGAGATCACGCGCGACATCCCCAACGTTGGCGAAGAGGCGCTGAAGAACCTCGACGAGGCGGGCATCGTCTATATCGGCGCCGAAGTGAAGCCGAACGATATTCTTGTCGGTAAGATCACGCCCAAGGGCGAATCGCCTATGACGCCCGAGGAGAAGCTGCTGCGTGCCATCTTCGGCGAAAAGGCGTCCGATGTGCGTGATACGTCGCTGCGCTTACCGCCTGGCGTCTCGGGTACGATTGTCGAGGTCCGGGTCTTCTCCCGTCGTGGCATCGACAAGGACGAGCGCGCACTCGCCATCGAGCGTGCCGAGATTGATCGTCTGGCCAAGGACCGCGATGACGAGCGCATGATCATCGAGGGCGATATTTACGATCGTCTGAAAAACATGCTGCTCAACCGGCAGATCGTGGCCGGGCCCAAGGGCTGCAAGGTTGGCAGCAAGATCACCCAGGCTGTGCTCGAAGAATACGGGCATGGCCAGTGGTGGCAGTTTGCGGTCAAGGTCGAAAAAGTGATGGGGCACGTCGAGGCGCTTAAGCGAGAGCTCGATGTTGCCAACGAGGCGCTTGGCGCGCGCTTCCAGGACAAGGTCGAGAAAGTGCAGTCCGGCGACGAGCTGCTGCCGGGCGTGCTCAAGATGGTCAAGGTCTTCGTGGCCGTGAAGCGTAAGCTGCAGCCTGGGGACAAGATGGCCGGTCGCCACGGTAACAAGGGTGTCATCTCCAAGATCATGCCGATCGAGGACATGCCCTATCTCGAAGATGGTACGCCGCTCGACATCGTGCTCAACCCGCTCGGGGTGCCCTCGCGCATGAATGTCGGACAGATTCTGGAGACCCATCTCGGTTGGGCGACGCGTGCGCTTGGTCGCGAGGTCGGCGAGCTGCTCAACGATGCCACGAGCAAGGGCGGTGAGACCAAGCAGATCCGTGCCCGTCTTGGCGATATCTATGGCAAAAAAGTAGTCAAAGACGTCTTCAAAACCATGGACGACGAGGAGATCATGGAACTCGCCGGCAATCTTCGTCCCGGCGTGCCAATCTCGACGCCGGTGTTTGACGGCGCGCATGAGGCCAATATCATCGAGCTTCTCGAGCAGGCCGGCCTGGACGTGTCCGGGCAGGTGACGCTCACGGACGGGCGCACAGGTGAGACCTTCGACCGAAAGGTGACGGTGGGTTACATCTACATGCTTAAGCTTCATCACCTGGTTGATGACAAGATCCATGCCCGCTCCATCGGCCCCTACAGCCTCGTGACCCAGCAGCCGCTGGGCGGAAAGGCCCAATTCGGCGGCCAGCGTTTCGGCGAGATGGAGGTCTGGGCACTGCAGGCTTACGGTGCAGCTTACACCCTGCAGGAGATGTTGACGGTTAAGTCCGACGATGTCTCCGGCCGTACCAAGGCATACGAGGCGATAGTGCGCGGTGAAAACAATTTCGAGGCCGGCATTCCAGAATCCTTCAATGTGCTGGTGAAGGAATTGCAGTCCCTCGGACTCGACGTCGACCTGGTGGAGAGAAAGTGAGCAAGCGGCACGCCGCGAGCGCACAGGAGCGTAGTAAATGAATGATTTGATGAGCATCTTCACACCGGCCGCAACTACGCGTCGGTTCGACGATATCCGTATCTCGATCGCCAGCCCGGAGAAGATCCGGTCGTGGTCGTACGGTGAGGTGAAGAAGCCCGAGACCATCAACTACCGCACTTTCAAACCTGAACGCGACGGCCTGTTCTGTGCCAAGATCTTCGGGCCGATTAAGGACTACGAATGCTTGTGCGGTAAATATAAACGCATGAAGCATCGTGGCATCGTCTGCGAGAAGTGTGGCGTGGAGGTGATCCAGGCAAAGGTGCGGCGCGAGCGCATGGGTCATGTCGAGCTGGCCTCACCCGTGGCTCACATCTGGTTTCTCAAGTCGCTGCCGTCTCGCATCGGCACGCTACTCGATATGACTCTCAAAGAGATCGAGCGGATTCTCTATTTTGAGAATTACGTTGTGACCGAACCGGGCCTGACGCCGCTCAAGCAGAATGAGCTGATCACCGAGGACGCCTATCTCGAATATCTCGACGAATATGGCGATGATGCTTTCGAGGCGGGCATCGGTGCCGAGGCCATTCGCGACATGCTGATTGCGATCGACCTGGAAGAAGAGCGTGTGACGCTGCGCGAGGACTTGGCCCAGACCGGCTCCGAGGCCAAGCGCAAGAAGTTCATCAAGCGCCTCAAGCTCGTAGAGGCCTTCATCGAGTCGCGCAATCGTCCAGAGTGGATGATTCTTGAGGTGGTGCCGGTAATCCCGCCGGAGTTGCGCCCGCTGGTGCCACTCGACGGCGGTCGCTTTGCGACCTCCGATCTTAACGATCTCTATCGTCGCGTCATTAATCGTAATAACCGCCTCAAGCGGCTGTTGGAGCTGCGCGCGCCTGATATCATCGTGCGCAATGAAAAGCGCATGCTGCAGGAGTCCGTGGACGCCCTGTTTGACAACGGCCGCCGCGGCCGCGTCATCACCGGCGCCAACAAGCGGCCGTTGAAGTCGCTCGCTGATATGCTTAAGGGTAAGCAGGGTCGCTTCCGGCAGAACCTGCTTGGCAAGCGCTGCGACTATTCTGGTCGCTCGGTGATCGTGGTGGGACCTGAACTTAAACTGCACGAGTGTGGGCTACCCAAGAAGATGGCGCTCGAGTTGTTCAAGCCCTTCATCTACTCCAGGCTCGAGCTCTACGGTATGGCCACCACCATAAAGGCGGCCAAGCGCATGGTGGAGAAGGAGCGTCCCGAGATCTGGGATATCTTGGAGGAGGTGATCCGCGAGCATCCAGTACTGCTCAACCGGGCACCAACGCTGCATCGCCTCGGTATCCAGGCCTTTGAGCCCAAGCTCATCGAGGGTAAGGCGATCCAGCTGCATCCACTGGTCTGTGCTGCCTTCAATGCCGATTTCGACGGCGACCAAATGGCCGTGCATGTGCCCCTGTCGCTGGAGGCCCAGCTTGAGGCACGGGTTTTGATGATGTCGACCAACAACATTCTCAGCCCGGCCAACGGCAAGCCGATCATCGTGCCGACCCAGGATATCGTGCTTGGTCTCTACTATCTGACGATCGAGCGCGAGGGCCTAGCGGGCGAGGGCATGACATTCGCTTCGGTATCGGAGATCGAGCACGCTTGTGAGAACGGGACGCTACACCTGCATGCTAGGATCAAGGCGCGCTACCATACGGTCGACGCGGAGAGCAATCCGGTTGCCGAGGTTGTCGATACGACACCCGGGCGCATGCTGCTTTCGGAAATTTTGCCGCGACATCCGCGTATCAGCTTTGACCTGATCAATCGCCTGCTGACCAAGAAGGAACTGACCCAGGTCATCGATGAGGTCTATCGGCACTGCGGTCAGAAAGAGACGGTTCTGTTCGCGGATCACATCATGGCGATGGGCTTCTCGCGCGCCTGCCGCGCCGGCATCTCTTTCGGCAAGGATGATATGGTCGTTCCGGAGGCCAAGGAGGCCCTGGTGAACGATACCCGAGACATGGTCAAAGAGTTTGAGCGTCAATATGCTGAAGGCCTGATCACCCAAGGCGAGAAGTACAACAAGGTCATCGACATCTGGTCCCAGTGCACGGACAAGGTGGCGGACGCGATGATGGCTGGCATTGCTGGCGGTGACGCGGGCGACACCTCGCTCAACTCGGTCTATATGATGGCCCATTCCGGTGCCCGTGGCTCGCCAGCGCAGATGAAGCAGTTGGCCGGCATGCGTGGTCTCATGGCCAAGCCATCGGGCGAGATTATCGAGACGCCGATCATCTCCAATTTTAAAGAGGGGCTGACGGTTCTCGAATATTTCAACTCTACCCACGGCGCCCGCAAGGGGCTAGCGGATACGGCGCTGAAGACCGCGAATTCAGGCTACCTGACGCGCCGTCTCGTTGATGTTGCCCAGGATGTGATCATCACCGAGATAGATTGTGGCACAATCGCGGGCCTCGATGTGGCGGCGGTGGTCGAAGGTGCCGAGGTGATCGCGCCGCTGGCCGACCGCATTCTCGGGCGTACCGCCTCGATCGATATCCTCGATCCGGTTAGCGACAAGGTGCTGGTGCCGAGCGCCTGTTTGATCGATGAAGCCGCGGTGCTGGCTGTCGAGGCGGCCGGCGTCGAACACGTCAAGATCCGCTCGGTGCTGACCTGCGAGACCGAGGAAGGCGTTTGCGCTGTCTGCTACGGTCGCGATCTTGCGCGCGGCACGGTGGTTAATGTTGGTGAGGCCGTGGGCGTTATCGCCGCCCAGTCGATCGGTGAGCCTGGCACCCAACTCACCATGCGTACCTTCCACATCGGTGGTGCTGTCAGCCAGACTGCCCAGCAGTCGGCCATCGAGAGCACCATCGACGGCACACTTACGGTGGAGAACCGCAACGCGGTAAACGATTCGACGGGCACTCCCGTGATCATGAGTCGCAATTGCGAGCTCGTGGTTAAAGACGAGCAGGGCCGCGAGCGGGCACGGCATCGTGTCCCCTATGGCAGCCGCCTGTTGGTCGATGATGCTCAGCCGGTCAGTCGTGGCACCAAGCTTGCTGAGTGGGACCCGCACATGCGGCCCGTGATCAGCGAGAAGTCTGGCACGGTCAAGTATCTCGATCTGGTTGAGGCTGTGACCATGCGCGAGGAGGTTGACGAGGCGACCGGCATCGCCAGTCGCCGCGTCATCGAGTGGAAGCAGACTGGCAAGACCGGTGAACTGCGTCCACGTATTCTCCTGGTCGATGAGAGTGGCGAGCCGGTGACCCTATCGAACGGCCGCGACGCTCAGTTCGAGCTACCCATCAATGCCGTGCTCAGCGTTGAAGTGGATGACAGCGTCCATGCTGGTGACGTGCTGGCGCGGATCCCGCTCGAGGGCTCGAAGGCACGCGACATTACTGGTGGCCTGCCGCGCGTGGCAGAGCTGTTCGAGGCGCGCAAGCCCAAGGAATTCGCGATCATGAGCGAAAGCGACGGGCGGGTCGAGTTCGGAAAGGATTACAAGGCCAAGCGCCGCGTGGTGGTGGTACCCGAGGAAGAGGGCGCGGAGCCTTCCGAGTATCTTATTCCGAAGGGCAAGCCCATCACCGTTCAGGAGGGAGATCTCGTCCGCAAGGGCGATCTTCTGATGGATGGTAGCCGGGTGCCGCACGACATTCTCAAGGTGCTCGGTGTGGCGGAACTTGCATCGTACCTGATCGACGAAATCCAAGAGGTCTATCGCCTGCAGGGCGTGAAGATCAACGATAAGCACATCGAGGTGATTACGCGCCAGATGCTGCAGAAGATTGAGATCGACGATCCCGGCGAGACCACGTTCCTCAATGGCGAGCAGGTTGATAAGGTGGAGTTCCGCGAGGTCAACCACAAGGCCGAGACCGATGGGCGGCGTATCGCGACCGCGACGCCAGTGCTGCAAGGCATCACCAAAGCTAGCTTGCAGACCAATTCCTTCATTTCGGCGGCATCGTTCCAGGAAACCACGCGTGTACTGACAGATGCCGCTGTGACCGGACGTTCTGACCGGCTCCACGGGCTTAAGGAGAACGTCATAGTCGGACGCCTGATTCCGGCCGGCACGGGCCGTTTTATGAACATTATGAAGGGGGTCGCCGGCACCCGGGATCGGGAGATCATCGAGGCGCGTCAGGCGGTGGCGGCTGCCGAGGCCGACGCGGGCCAGGCTCTCATCGAAGCGGAGGAGTCTGGGGCCGCTTGACGGCCTTCTCCTTGGGTCCAGAAACTGTAGGGAAAACCCGTAAATCTAGGGGTTTTCGGGCAACGTTTTGCGCTTGACGACCACCAGGGCCGTCCATAGTATGCGCGCCTCATTCGGGGGGTAGGTGGTAGGTGTCCTGCCTAGACGCTGCCCCCGATAGGCGATCGCAACGGTTGCCGCAACGTGGAACATAACCGACCGTCGGGGCAGCCGTCGCGGGTCCTGCTGATCTCAGCGGAGAAACGTGGGCGTCTCGGTGGTGTTTGGCTTGCAAGCTGGTCGCTATGCCAAGGGCGGCCGACCGGTAGCGCAGGCGTGTCTTGGTGTTTTTGCGGACGGTAGGCGAGAGGAATAGTCTGTGCCGACGATCAATCAACTGGTGCGCAAGGGCCGACAGCGTCAAGTGGAGCATAACAAGGTGCCGGCGCTCGAAGCCTGTCCGCAGAAACGCGGGGTCTGCACGCGCGTCTATACGACCACGCCGAAAAAGCCGAACTCGGCGCTGCGCAAGGTCGCGCGTGTGCGCCTGACCAATAGCTTTGAGGTCACCAGCTACATTCCTGGCGAGGGCCATAACCTTCAGGAGCACTCGGTGGTGATGATCCGCGGTGGTCGCGTCAAGGATCTTCCTGGCGTGCGCTACCATATCATTCGCGGCACGCTGGATACTGAAGGTGTCAATGATCGCCGCCAGCGGCGCTCCAAGTACGGCGCCAAGCGTCCCAAATAGGCGGGAGTTTAGAATATGTCACGCCGGCACGCCGCGGAAAAACGCGAGATCTTGGGCGATGCTAAATTTGGCGACGTCGTTGTCACCAAGTTCATGAATAATCTGATGCACGACGGCAAGAAGTCGTGCGCGGAGCGAATTGTGTATGGCGCGTTCGATCGTATCGCCGGGCGCAACAGTGGCGATCCGTTGCAGCTCTTTCACGATGCGCTCGAGAACGTGAAGCCCAATGTTGAAGTGAAGTCGCGTCGCGTCGGCGGCGCCACCTATCAGGTGCCGGTGGAGGTTCGCAACGACCGTCGCCAAGCGCTTGCCATTCGCTGGCTTATTGATGCGGCGCGCAATCGGTCGGAAAAAACCATGGTCGAGCGCCTGTCGAACGAACTCATGGATGCTGCGGTGAATCGCGGTTCTGCGGTGAAGAAGCGGGAGGATACACATCGCATGGCTGAAGCCAACAAAGCCTTTTCCCATTATCGCTGGTAGGCTGGCGCAGCGGATAATCTGAGGAATCTGAAGTATGTCCCGCACCACGCCTCTGTCCTGGTACCGCAATATCGGCATCATGGCCCACATCGACGCCGGGAAGACGACGGCAACGGAGCGCATCTTGTTCTATACCGGGCGCTCCCACAAGATCGGTGAGGTTCATCATGGCGCTGCGACCATGGACTGGATGGAGCAGGAGCAGGAGCGCGGTATCACCATCACGTCTGCCGCGACGACGTGCTATTGGCGCGAGCACCAGATTAACATTATCGACACGCCGGGCCACGTCGACTTTACGATCGAGGTCGAGCGCAGCTTGCGTGTGCTCGATGGTTCTGTCTGCGTCTTCGACAGCGTCGCCGGCGTCGAGCCGCAGTCGGAGACGGTTTGGCGTCAGGCCGACCGCTACGGAGTGCCGCGTATCTGTTTTGTCAACAAGATGGACCGTATCGGCGCCGACTTTATGCGCTGCGTGGATATGATCGTCGATCGCCTCGGTGCCACACCCCTGGTGGTGCAGCTGCCGGTTGGTGCCGAGGCCGATTATGCCGGTGTCGTGGACCTCGTGCGCATGAAGGCCGTTCTCTGGCGCGACGAGAGCCTTGGTGCGGAGTTCGACGCAGTGGAGATCCCGGGCGAGCTTACCGATCTTGCGACGGAATACCGCGAGAAGCTGATCGAGGCTGCGGTAGAACAGGACGACGACGTCCTGGAGGCATTTCTCGAAGGGGAGGAGCCGGACGAGGAGACGCTGATCCGCTGCATTCGCAAAGGCACCATCACCGGCGCCTTTGTGCCCGTGCTCAACGGCTCGGCCTTCAAGAACAAGGGCGTGCAGCCGCTGCTCGACGCCGTGGTCGACTATATGCCGGCGCCGACCGACATTGCGGCAATCAAGGGCACCCTGCCTGACAGCGAGGAGCCAGCCGAGCGCATTAGCTCCGATGATGAGCCTTTCGCGGCTCTCGCCTTTAAGGTCATGAACGACCAACATGTCGGGTCTCTGACCTTCGCTCGTGTCTATTCTGGCGTGGTCCAGACTGGGCAATCGGTGCTCAACTCGGTCAAGGGTAAACGCGAACGGGTTGGGCGTATGCTAGCCATGCACGCCAACCACCGCGAGGACATTGAAGCTGCGCGGGCCGGCGATATCGTAGCGATTTGTGGACTCAAGAACACCACCACCGGTGACACACTGTGTGATGCTAAGAAGGCGGTTATTCTCGAGCGCATGGAGTTCCCTGAGCCGGTCATCGAGGTCGCGGTCGAGCCACGCACAAAAGGTGATCAGGAGAAGATGGGTGTAGCACTCGGTCGCCTGGCGATGGAGGATCCGTCCTTCCGTGTGGCCAGCGATGCCGAGAGCGGCCAGACTCTGATCAAGGGCATGGGCGAACTCCACCTCGACATCATAGTCGACCGCCTCAAGCGCGAGTTCAAGGTGGGCGCCAATGTCGGCGCGCCGCAGGTGGCCTATCGCGAGACGATTACGCAGGCGGCCGAGGTCGATTACACTCACAAGAAGCAGACCGGCGGCTCTGGACAGTTTGCGCGCATGAAGCTACGCCTCGAGCCAGGTAAGAAAGGCGAAGGGCTTACCTTTGAGAGCGTAGTGGTCGGCGGCAACGTGCCGCGCGAATACATTCCCGGTGTCCGAAAAGGCGTTGCCGGTGCCATGAATGGCGGCATTGTTGCCGGTTATCCTGTGATCGACGTTAAGGCAACTTTGCTCGACGGAGACCACCACGAGGTAGATTCGTCCGTCATGGCTTTCGAACTGGCGGCGCGCGCCGCGGCGCGCGAAGCGCTCGGCCAGGGGTCGCCCAAGCTGCTTGAGCCGGTGATGCGCGTCGAGGTGGTTACTCCTGACGGGTATATGGGCGACGTGATCGGTGACCTGAAGAGCCGTCGCGGCCAAATCCAGGGCATGGATGCTAGCGGCAATGCAACTACCGTGTGCGCTATGGTGCCCCTGGCGACCATGTTCGGCTATGTCAACAGCTTGCGCTCTCTGACTCAGGGTAGGGCGCAATACAGTATGTTTTTCGACCATTACGAGCCGGTGCCACAAATGGTCGCAGAAGAGGTACGGGCGAAACTCGCCTAGATATGAAACAGTGCTGTAGCAATAGATCGTGTAACAGGCTATATGCAGCAAATAGATAAGCGTCAAGGAACGGAGTCATAAGAGCGATGGCGAAGGAAAAATTTGAACGTACGAAGCCGCACGTAAATGTTGGCAC
>JASLYQ010000035.1 GCA_030739735.1 Alphaproteobacteria bacterium
CATGGCCGGAGATGGCGATGTTTTCGATTGCCTTGCCGACTCTGCCAGGTGGGGTTAGCGCTATTGAAGAAAGAAGCCGACTTGCGTCGGCTCCGGCAGTACGTCCGAAGGTGCTTGAGGCTTGTTCTCCACCCGCACCCACCACTCACACTACACCTTCAATTGCGGGCCATCATGCGCGAAAGACAAATTTCTTGCGATGTTTTTCGGCGCTGCCTCCAGCTCCGGGCCCAAATTCGGCGACCCATGCATGCTACAAAATGACCCAAGTCCGACATTCGAAAAGACTGGCCGACAACATATGAATGCGGATAGGCCAGCTGCGGCAAGTGTTGTTTGCATCGACGAAATGCGCCTGTGCCTCAAAACCATCCGGCATGCGAGCCTGGCACCTACTCAACCTGAGATACCGAGGCGATATGAGTGGGCGGTTCACCTTGAGAAAGAAATTCTCGCCAGCCGCCAAATCCTGTGATGTCTATCGCACTGTCCAGGCCATCCTGCTCACAAATAAAGCCTTTCACCCAACCGCTCACAGCGAGTTCGAGCGTGCCTATGCCGAGCGGTGGCGGGATGTCCTTGATGAATGCGCCGACCGCAGCCAGCGGCAACGCCCACACCTCGAGGTAGATGGCTGCGCCGTCGGCATCGCGCACCAACCCAGGGCGCGCCGGCCCGTCGCCCGCAAGGGCGTAAAGCCGATAGCGGGGCACGGTGCGATCGGCGCGCAGAAAGCGTGCGCCGTGTCGGGTCAGCTCGCCGTTTAGCGCCATGCCGGACATGTGGGCGCCAACAACGGCAAGCTCAAGCTCGCCAGCTTCGGTGTGGTTTTCAGACCTAGCCGGCGGTGGCACGGTAGCGCTGGGCGCCGTGGCGTGATGAACCGCCGCGGCCAACGCCGCGATTTCGGCGTCGTTACCGGCGGGGGCAAGCAAGGTGACTCCGCCAGGAAGCCCGTCTCGGCGCGGGGACACAGGCACCGCCACACCGCACAAATCGAGAAGGTTGACGAAATTGGTGTAGGTGCCCAGCAAGGCATTGGTACGAATAGGGTCGGCCTCCACCTCTACAACACTGTAAAGCTTAGGTACGGTTGGCACACAAATCATATCAACAGTGGCCATCAGCGTCTGCGCCGGTCGCTTCAATTCGGCGAAGCGGTAAAACCCGTGGAACACGTCATGGGCACCGAGGGTCGCGGCCTTTCCGATGACCTCGCGTGTCACCGGATGCAGTGCCCCAGGATCATCCCTGAGTAACGACTCAACCACCGCATAGCGCTCAGCGATCCACGGTCCCAAGTAAAGCAAGTCGGCTATCTCGTAGAAGACCGAGAAATCCAGTTCGACGATGTTCGCGCCGAGCTCCCGCAGCGCTTCAAGCGCGCCTTCGAACATATCAGATTGGATCGCGTCACCGAAAAACCGCCGTGTCACGGATGAAGGAACGCCCACCTTGACCTGCGTCGGCAACGCGCTGGACGCACGCACGGGCATCGGTCGTGAGTACGGGTCGTCGGCATCATAGGCCGCGACCGCGCGATATGCGCGCTCGGCGTCGGCTACTGAAAGAGCGAATATGGATACCGTATCGAGCGTGCGGCACGCTGGCACGACACCAACGGTCGAGATTAGGCCGCACGACGGCTTGAGACCGACGATGTTGTTCATGGCTGCTGGCACGCGGCCTGAGCCAGCGGTATCGGTTCCGAGCGCGAAGCTGACTATGCCGTGCGCCACGGCGACGGCGGAGCCAGAGCTCGAGCCACCTGGAACGAGCGAGGGATCGCACGCATTGCGCGGTGGCGCAAAGGGCGTCCGCAGTCCGACCAATCCCGTCGCAAACTGATCGAGATTGGTCTTGCCCACGGGAATCGCGCCCGCCGCGCGCAGCCTGGTGACACAGGTGGCATCGCGCTCGGCCACATAAGCAAAAGCGGGACAGGCCGCGGTCGTCGGCATCCCAGCGACGTCAATGTTGTCCTTAACCGCAAATGGCACGCCCCACAACGGATAGGCCACGGGATCGAAAGGCGAGAGAGCCAGCGCCGCAACCGAAAGCGTGTCAGCATCGGCGATGTGCAAGAAAATGCCAGGATCCTGCGCCCGCTCAACGCGTGCCAAGACCTCCCTCATCATAGCCACGGGATCGGCGCCCGCGGCATAGGCCGTGTGCAGGCTCGGCACATCGAAGGCTAGGTCATTCATCGCTCGCCTCGAGGAAGCGGACCGGTCTTTCCCAATGGATCAATATTACGCAACCCGACTCGGACCATACGGAATGCTCGCTGCCTAAGGGGTTGAAGACCACGCTGCCCGCCTCATAGTCGCCATGTTCGTCCGATTGCGCACCGTCCAGCACCATGATCGTTTCCAGGCCTTCGTGACGGTGCCGCTGCACCGTGGCGGCGGGAGCGTAGCGCAATAAAGCAACCGCCGGCTCTCCCACTATCAGGCGACAAATTTCCACGCCGCCGGCGAAGGGCTCAAACGTCATGTCGCGCCAACTTCCAACCAGCAACCCAGGCAAAGCAATCTCAGCCACGACTTAGTCCTTCCAAAATTTCGTCCACAGTTGCCGCCCAACCAACAATGCCGCCCTGCGCTACAATCATATCGATGGTCGCGGCTTTGAAGGCGGGAAAGTAACTCTCTGTCGCGTCCGTTGCGAGCAGGCAGTCGAATCCGCGGTCGTTGGCTTCGCGCATAGTGGTTTGCACACAAACTTCTGTCGTGACGCCGGCAAGGACGAGCTGACGAATACCAGTACTGGACAAGTGGTTTGTGAGATTAGTGTTAAAGAATGCTCCCTTGCCAGGCTTGTCGATGACCGCTTCTCCTGGCAAGGGCGCCAGATCGGGAACGATCTCGGTCCCGGGTTCTCCGGCGATGAGAAGGCGGCCCATCGGCCCGGTGTCACCGATCTTGAGGCGTGGTGCGCCACGCTCGCGCTTTGCGGGCGGACAGTCCGACAGGTCTGGCCGATGGCATTCGCGCGTATGCATGACCGGCAGCCCGCCGGAACGGAACCCATCCAGCAATCGCTTGACGACCGGAACGGTCGCGCCAAGTGGCGCGACATCATTGCCCAGGCTTTCACCGAAACCACCAGGCTCGATGAAATCGCGCTGCATGTCTATGATGAGCAGTGCGAGCGCGTCCTTGTCGAAGGAAAAAACGAAGGGTCGGGCGGCGATCTCTGCCATCACCCGTGTCCCGCCATGTGATGGCCAACTTCGTGCATGTCAGCGGTATCGATCGGTGTTTCGAACGTAATACGGCCCTCCGACATGACGAGCACACGGTCGGCAAGTTCGAATATCTCGTCCAGATCCTCGCTCAACAGCAAAACGGCGGCGCCGGCATTGCGCGCGGCCATGACCCGGCTGCGAATCTCAACGACTGCCGAGAAGTCGAGGCCGAAGCAGGGGTTCGAGATGATAAGCAGGTCGACCGGGCCCGACAGCTCGCGCGCGAGCACGGCACGCTGCACATTGCCGCCGGACAAGTCACGCATCGGGCTGTCGAGTGAATTCGTCTTGACCTTGAAGGCTTCGACAAGCTCTGCGGCTTGGCGAGTCATGTCACGGCGCTTGAGCCAGAACCGCTGGGCCCCGGTCGACGTCGCATCGAATGTGCGGAAGGAAATATTTTCGGCCACGCTCATGCGCGGGGCACAAGCGTTGCGCAGGGGCTCTTCGGGCAGATAGCGCACCTTGTGTCGCTGCGCTTCCGCGCGCGTTGCACCGTAGCTTTCCCCACGCACTTCGATGCGCCCGGCGGTCAGCGGTCGTTGGCCGGCCAGCATTTCCATGAACTCCATTTGGCCGTTGCCGGAGACTCCAGCGATCCCGACGATCTCGCCTGCGCGCACGTTGAGATGGTCGATCACGATCTCGGCGACCCCGGCGCGATCTTCGGCGCGCGCGTCCTTAACCACAAGCACCGGCTGCCCCGGTTCTCCGACGCGTTTCGCAGGCTCGCCGAGACTGTCATCGCCGACCATCATCCGGGCCAAGTCGATGTGGCCGAGCTGCACCACTTTGCCCTGGCCAGCGCAATGACCGCGACGGAGAACGGTCACGTCATCAGCATAGGCCGTGACCTCGCGGAACTTATGCGAGATCATCAGGACGGTAATCCGGCCGGCCTGGGTCAGGCCGCGCATGAGCCCGAGAACCTCATCGGCCTCGTCAGGCGTGAGGACGGAGGTGGGCTCGTCTAGAATGAGAAGACGGCGACCGAGATAGAGCTGTTTTATGATCTCCAGCTTCTGCTTTTCGCCAGCAGCGAGCCGCGCAACCGGTACCTCGAGAGGAACCTGGAACGGCATCGTGGTCATGAAATCGGCTAGCGCACGGCGCTCGCGCTGCCAGTCCAGGACCCGCGGCGCATCCTCGCGGCTGATGACCATGTTCTCTGCCCCGGTCAGCGACGGAACCAGAGTGAAATGCTGATACACCATGCCGAGTCCCACGGCATGGGCTTGGCGTGGATTGGCTATTTCGACCTGGTGATCGTCGATCATAAGCTCGCCAGCGCTTGCCCGATAGTAGCCCATGATGCACTTGACCAACGTCGACTTGCCTGCGCCGTTCTCGCCGAGCAAGGCGTGAAAGGAGCCAGCCGGCACTTTGATAGAGACATCGTCGAGCGCGGTGAATTCGCCGAAGCGCATAGTCATGCCGACCGTCTCGAGCCTGACAGCGCTCATGGCAAGTTCTGTATGAATGCCGCCGAATTCGAAACGCTGCCGAATACGCCGCCCTGCATCTTCACCATCCTCACTGCCGCCTGATGATTCCCACGGTCGGTAGCGCCGCAACAATCCTCGAGAAGCAGACACTCGAAGCCGCGATCATTGGCTTCGCGCATGGTGGTGTGCACGCAGACATCGGTGGTGATGCCGGTCAGCACGAGATTATCGATCCCGCGGGTGCGTAGCATGAGCTCGAGGTCGGTTGCATAGAAGCTGCCTTTGCCCGGCTTGTCGATCACGGGTTCCTCGGCAAACGGTGCCAGCTCGTCAATAATCTGCCAGCCAGGCTCACCGCGCACGAGAATGCGCCCACACGGGCCCGGATCGCCGATGCCGGCATCGATCTGTCGTGAGCGCCAGCGCTTGTTGGCCGGCAGATCGGCAAGGTCTGGCCGATGTCCCTCGCGGGTATGGAAGATGTGATAGCTTTTCTCACGCATGGCTGTGAGAACGGCCTTGATCGGCTCGATCGGGGCGCGCGTCAGATTGAGATCATAGCCCATGCTGTCCACATACCCACCGGGTCCGCAGAAATCGATTTGCATGTCGATGACGATCAGCGCCGTGTTGGCTGACTGGAGATCACCATTGAACGGCCAGGCATAGGGGTCGGCGGCGATAGTGCTCATTCGGTAGCTCCTACGAGGGTTTCGCCGTAACGGCGGCCCGGCGCATCGAACCCGCAGGACGTGCCATCAGTGACGGCCACCTCATCCTCCCATGGCAGGCGATAGCACCCAGCAACCAGATCCATGGTCGCCATATTCCGCCTTGCCTTGCCGACCATGGTGATGATGCCCGCGGTCTGCGCGGCAAGATCATCAGGCGTCACGACGGTGGGAAGCTGCATCTGCACCATCCCAAGCACCACACCGTTGGGCGATTTATTTAGGCCGCCGAGACCATTCATGGTTTGCTCCCTATTTGGTAATACTGAGCTCGCCCGGCGCACCCTGAATGGCATGCGTCGTAGAGCTACTTGCCACGAGAATGACGAGGGTGAGCACGTAAGGTGCTGCGTAGAACAGGTAATAGCCCTGCGTGACACCGACAGATTGCAGTGCCGGCCCGAGCGCACCGGCACCGCCGAATAGCAGCGCAGCCCAGAAGCAGGCCATCGGGTTCCAGCGGGCAAAGATTACCAATGCCACTGCCATCAGGCCCTGGCCGGAGGAAATGCCCTCGTTCCAGCTGCCGGGATAGTAGAGCGAGAGATACGCTCCGCCGATACCGGCCAAGGCGCCGCCCGCCGCTGTTGCCAACAGGCGCACAAGGTTGGGATGGAGTCCCAGCGCTAAGGCTGAGTCTGTACTGTCGCCGACAACGCGGACAACGAGGCCGATGCGCGTGCTGCGGAACATCCAGCTCATGGCGACCGCCAAGGCGATCCCCATAAGAAATAGCACGTTGACTTTGAGCGCCGCTTCGACTTGCGGAACTTCGGACCACCAGCCGAAGGAGATGGCGGGCAAATCGGGCGCGACAGGTTGGATGTAAGGCTTGCCGAAGAAGAAGGCGAGGCCGAGACCGAGCACCATCATGGCAATGCCGATGGCGATGTCGTTTACTCGTGGCATCCTGCAGATCCACCCATGCACCAACCCGAAGACCACGCCGGCCATCGCCGCCGCCATCACGCCGACCCAAGCCAAGCCCGACTCATAGGCAACCGCGTAGCCGGACATGGCACCGAAGACCAGCGTGCCCTCAAGACCGAGATTGATTCGGCCCGCGCGCTCGGTAAGGCACTCTCCAAGGCTTACAAAGAGGAAGGGGGTGGATACCCGGATGGCGCCGCCGAGCACTGCCAAAGGCACTCCCCAGAGACCGATGTCCGTTTCACTCATCTACCGCTCCAGCGCTCGGGCGCGAATATCTTAAACCGCCCATAGAGCGTTTCACTCAAGAGGATGGCGATGAAGACGAAGCCTTGCAGAACTAGGACCGTCGCATCGGGCAGATCCATGCGCCTCTGGACCAACCCGCTCGAAGCCTCGAATCCGGCGAGCAGCATTGCGACAGGAATAATGGCGAGAGGGTTATGGCGAGCGAGGAACGCGATCAGGATGCCGGTATAACCGAAGCCGACGGCGAGCGAGCCGTTAGCGGCACCATGCACCGCCGCCACTTCCATCATGCCGGCGAGGCCGGCGAAAGCGCCCCCAAGCGCGGTGAAGCTTACGATCAAAGCTCCAACGGGTAGATTCTGAATTTGTGCGGCCCGTACATTTCCCCCGGCGATCCGAGCGGCAAAGCCCCAGCGTGTGCGCTCCATCAGAACCCAACTGACGAAGCAGGCGACGATACCAAGCGCGAGACCCCAATGGACATCGAAGCCCGGCATGTTGCCGACGCGAAAGGCATCATCCAGAGGCGCGGTTGATGGCTTGTTGAGGCTGCCGGGATCACGCAATGGCCCCTCGACCAAGTGATTCATTAGCGCAATGGCAATATAGGCCATCAACAGGCTGGCAATGGTCTCGTTCACACCGCGCCGATGGCGCATCAAGCCAACCGCGCCCATCCACACGGCACCGGCAAACGCGCCGGCGATACCCATCAGCGCCATGCCGAGAGCACCCGATGCGCCGGCTGCCGCCGTACCCACGGCACCCGCAGCGACTCCGCCCAGGACGATTGCCCCTTCACCGCCGATGACGATCAGCCCGAGCCGTGCGGGCAGCGCGACACAAAGCGCCGCGAGCAGCAGTGGCGCCGCGCGCGACAATGTGTTCTGCCAAGAGAAGACCGAGCCGAAACCGGCCTTGTAGATGAGGCTGTAGAACTCGATCGGCGATTTGCCGAGTATGGCGAGAAATACGCCAAAAACGAGCAGGCCCACAAACAAGGCACCAACGGGTAGCGCGATGAATTCGGCACGCCGTGCCAAGGCCGAAAGGCCGGCTAGCGGCGGACGCATATCGTCCGCCGCCAACTCTGTAAGAGCGCTCACGGCGGGATCGCCGGCCAGTACGCTCAGGTAGTCGAGCCGATGACGCCCTCGACGAGATAGTCCATGCTCTCGAGCTCGATGGCGTTCTCGACGAATGTCTGGCCTGCCGTGGCAATCATGTTGCCCTTGTTGTCCTTGAGCGGACCCTTGATGGCCGCGAAATCACCCTTCAGGATCTCCGCCATGGTGCCGTCGAAAGCGTTGCGCGCGGCGTCGCTCACCGCTGGCCCAAGCGGGCTCATCTTGATAAAGCCGTCGGCTAGACCGCCACGGATGAAATTGTCGATCGGCTGGCCTGCAAGGTAGGCCTCGACCATGCCGGTGTAGACCGCTGCCCAGTTCCACTCGGCGCCGGTGAGATACTGCTCGGGAGCGAGTGGGCTCTGGTTCGCGTGGTAACCGCAGACATAGGCGCCGCGGGCCGCCGCAATTTCAGCCACCACCTTCGGCCCGTCGACATGGCAGGTGATGACATCGGCACCCTGGTCGGCGAGCGCATTGGTCGCCTCTGCTTCCCTGACCGCGAGCGACCACTCGCCGGTAAAGATCGTCTGGCACGTGATCTCCGGATCGATGGAGCGGGCGCCGAGCAGGAAGGAGTTGATGTTGTTGAGCACCTGCGGAATCGGCTTGGCGGCGACGAAACCGATCTTCTTGGTCTTTGTCGCGAATGCCGCGGCAACACCGTTGAGATACTGCCCCATGCCGATATAGCCAAAATAGGAGCCGACATTGCTCGGATGCACCTCGCCGTTCCAGAGGCCGCCGCAATGCTGGAAGCGCACCGACTCGTATTTCGGCGCCACAGCCAGAATGTGCGGGTCGAAATAGCCGAACGAGGTCGGGAATAACAAAGGCGCTCCGTCGAAATTGATCATGCTCTCCATCGATTTCTGCACGTCGATGGTCTCGGCCACGTTCTCCTCTTCGATGACGGTAACACCCTCAATGCCCTTGACCGCGGCAGCCCCCTCGGCGTGCGCCTGGTTGTAGCCGTAGTCGTCTTTCGGGCCGACATAGATGAAACCCACCGCCAGGCCGGCTGCACGGGCAGCGCCCATGGGCAGGGTGCTGCCAAGGGCTACGGCTCCGGCGAGCGCGGTGGTGGAGTGGAGAAATTGGCGACGAGTGAGGGTACCCTTGCTTGCCATCTCGAAAACCTTTTGTTGCTCCGGCCATGCCGGCGTTGATCTAGTGGCGCGAACAGTAATAGGCATCGAGCGACTATGTCTTCTGCTAGATTTTCATCGCTGTGGTGATAAATTCGCACCAGTTGTCCGTATGAGGTTTGGCATGAGGCACTTACGTACCTTCGAGTATGTCGATGCGGTGGTCAGAGTCGGCTCCATCCGCAAGGCGGCAGAGGTGCTCTCGATCACGCCGTCGGCGCTTAACCGGCGCATTCAGGCGCTCGAGGAGGATCTCGGCGAGCAGGTGTTCGAGCGTTTGCCCCGCGGCGTGCGCCTTAGCGCCGCTGGTGAAATCCTGATCCAACATATCCGCGAGCAGATATCCGATATGGATCAGGTGAAGTCCAAGATCGCCGATCTATCGGGCGTCCGTCGCGGCAATGTCAACATCGCCTGCAGTCAGGCGCTCATTCCCTATTTCTTGCCCGAACAGATCACGCGGTATCGCCAGGACCACCCGGCGGTGACGTTCGCCGTTTATGTGCGGGACCGCACCGCTGCGGAAGAGGCCCTGGCGTCATTCGCCGCAGATGTAGCGCTCGTATTCGAACCGGTGCGCTTCGCCAAATTCTACACTCTACTCAAGGTCAAGCAGCCGGTGCACGCGGTAATGGCAGCCGATCACCCCTTAGCAGAGCAAGAGACGGTACGGCTACGCGACTGTCTGCAATATCCTGTCGCCATGCCGTCGAAGGGGTTCGGCGTGCGGCAATTGCTGGAAAGTGCGGTCGCACGCACTTCGCTCAGGTTCGAGCCCATGATCGAATCGGATTCCTTTGACTTCCTTCGCCATCTCTCGGTAGCCAAGGGTATGGTGTCGTTTCAGATTCCCATCGGCCTTGCCACGCAGACGTCGACAACGAGCGCACTCGCACATATCCGTGTCGACCCGCGCGACCTTGCTGAAGGCGTTCTCTATATGGGACAGCTCCAGGGTCGTTCGCTACCAGTTGCGGCAGCACGTTTTGCCGACCAGCTCGCTACCGCCCTCAACGCCCGCTATGATTGTAAATGATCGTCATTCGATCATTGCCAGGTGATGTCGGCAGCCATAGATAAATTGCTTTCCATTTGGCATGCACAAGAGGGGCACGCGACTTGGCCCCTGAACGTCGCCTCATGTGTAGGTTTCCGGGTAGGAGCACGCCGAGCGACGCGGGGCATCGCTCACACGACGCCGGCTTGCGGCGAGGCTTTGCGGATAGCTTCGCTGTAAGCGGTGTCGCTGTGTTCGGTGGTGATGGTGACGATTCGCTTCTCGATTTCGAGGAAGACGTCCACCACGTCCGGATCGAAGTGGCCGCCGGGGGCTTCACTGAAATCCAGTGTGTTTTGCCCGTTGGCGCCGCCGTCAATGACGTCGTACCCTTCCCACCCGTTCAGGTGTTCCCAGCCCAAGGGGCTGTTACTGTCGGAGCCGATGATCGTATCGTTGTGGGTCGAGCCTCGTAT
>JASLYQ010000036.1 GCA_030739735.1 Alphaproteobacteria bacterium
AGACGAGCGCTGGGTGGTGGCAGTGTCAAACGAGACTGGTGAACCGACCCTTGCCGAACGCAACGATGAGATCTTGAACCAACGCCTCAATACATTAGCGCACGATCCATTAGTGCAAAAGGTTCTAGACACTTTTCCCGACGCCACCATCGACCCCACAAGCGCCGCGGTACGGCGTGTCAGAGGCAAGGAGTGATTGGCGAATGAAAAACCTCGGTAACCTCATGAAACAGGCGCGGCGTGCTCGAGGACCTCCTCGTCGCGGCCTGCTCGGGCGCCCGCGCCAAGGCGGAGGCACACGCCGCGGAGGAGATGAAGGGCGTGACCGGCGGCCTGCCGCTGCCGTCAGGCCTCAAGCTGTTTTGAGAGGAATCGTGGCCGGGACCGAGATCGAGCGCCTAGTCCAGGCTCTAGCACGGTTGCCCGGCCTGGGGCTCCGCTCGGGCCGCCGCGCAGCGCTCGCTGTGCTCGCCAAACGGGAGACCTTGCTGCGGCCACTAGCTGCGGCTCTGGAGGAGGCGGACGCGAGCGTGCACGCCTGCGCCCAATGCGGCAATCTCGATAGTAACGACCCTTGCGCGATCTGCACCGACACGAGGCGCAACGGGGGTCAGCTTTGCGTCGTCGAGAACGTCGCCGACCTCTGGGCACTGGAGCGCTCGGGCCTCTATCGCGGGCGCTACCACGTGCTCGGCGGCGTGCTTTCGCCGCTTGACGGCATCGGCCCAGAGGACCTGTCGATATCCCGCCGTGGCCCGCGCGCGGGAGAGCCTGTGAGCGAAGTGATCTTGGCGCTCCCCGCCACAGTCGATGGCCAGACCACGGCCCATTACATCTCAGACCGCCTGTCCAATTACGATATTAGCGTCACCGGCCTGGCGCACGGCGTGCCGATCGGTGGCGAACTCAACTATCTCGACGACGGCACCCTTGGCGCCGCCCTAAAGGCCCGCCACCCTTTATAGGCCGCACGTAAGCCCTGTTTTCCGAGACGCCACGGAGAGCCGCCACGCCGTTGTCCGCGTTGCCATGCCAGGCCCTCTCTCGTATGATTCGACCCCATGAGACAAACTGCGACAAGCTACCGCGGCATCAAGGTCCTGGTCACGGGTGGCGACGGTTTTATCGGTTCACATTTGGTCGAGCAGCTGGCTGCAGCTGGGGCCGAAGTGACGGCTCTCGCCTTATACAACGCGTTCGACGGTAACGGCTGGCTCGATGACCTAGCGGGGGAGACGCGCAAGGCCATTCGCGTTGAACGTGGCGATATGCGCGATGCCGCCTTCGTCATGCGGCTGTGCGAGGGTCAGGAGATCGTCTTCCACCTCGCCGCCCTGATCGCCATCCCCTATTCCTACATCGCCGCCCAGTCCTATGTGGACGTGAACGTCACAGGTGCCGTGAACCTGCTAGAGGCGGCACGGATGCACAAGCCGCGACGTATCGTCATGACCTCGACCAGCGAGGTCTACGGCACTGCCATCGCGGCGCCCATAGACGAGGCCCATCTGCTGCAAGCGCAATCGCCTTACGCCGCAAGCAAGATCGCAGCCGACATGATGGCCCATGCCTATGCGCTGAGCTTCGGCGTGCCGGCCTACGTGCTGCGTCCGTTCAATACATACGGCCCCCGACAAAGTGAGCGTGCGGTAATCTCATCGGTGATCCGCCAAGCGATCGATCCGCGATGCGAGACGATCCGTATCGGCGATTTGACGCCAACGCGAGATTTCGTCTTTGTCGACGATACGGCCGCGGCCTTCCTCGCCATGGGCGAGAGCGGCGCGGTGGAGCCGGGCCGCGCCTACAATGCCGGTACTGGCACAGCCGTTAGCATCGGTGAGATGGTCGAGTTGGTGCGCGCCAAGACAGCAACCAACAAGCCAGTCGAGACCGAGGCCACACGCCTGCGCCCACAAGACGCCGAAGTTCGTGCCTTGCTTGCCGATGCTACCGAATTCAACGCCGCCACGGGTTGGGCCGTGGCGACGGCGCTCACAGACGGGATAGAACAAACCATCACGTGGTGGCGCGCGCGCCATGCTGCCGGTGAGGTGCGCAGGCAAGACGCCTACGTTCTGTGAATCCGCGCTTGACCATGTATGCCCTTGCCGCTCGCCGTCGCTTGGCACTGGCCTTGCGCGGCGAGTTCGACCCCTACCCGCCGGCCCCACCTGGTGCTTGCCTAAGCCCTTTTGCCGCGCACAAGGCGGACTATGAAGAGGCGCCCCTGGCGCTCTCTTGGCAAAACTCGGATGGTGAGCCCCATGCCTGGCAGGCACAACTCCGCGACAAGCTCGCCGTGCTTTGCGGGTACCGTCGACCCGACTCGCCACCGCGGGTCCTGTATCGAGAATCGGCGCCACGGCCAGCACCCGACATGCGCCGAAAGCGCATCTACCTGCGCGCTTGGCACGATGTCGACATGCCGCTCGATTTGGTCTGGCGAGATGGTCTGAGCAAGCCAGCACCCCTCATGATCTGCCTGCAAGGCACCAATTCCGGCGCCCATCTGAGCTGGGGAGAGGTGCGTATGCCGCCCGACTCGGTCAAGATCGCCGCCGATCTCGATTTCGCGCGTCAAGCGGCTTCCCGCGGCTACCTAGCGCTCTGTCTCGAGCAACGCGCGTTCGGCGAGCGACGCGAGCGGCTGCTGCAGCCACGCTCCGCGAACCCTTGCATCGATGCGACATTGCATGCGCTGCTTCTCGGACGCTGCCTGCTCGGCGAGCGGGTATCCGACGTATCCGCCGTACTCGACTGGCTCGCCGCTAGTGGAACCGGCGATCTGCCGGCAGTCGATCTCGCTCGCACGCATGCGCTCGGCCACTCCGCCGGCGGCACCGTCGCCCTGCATGCTGCCGCGCTCGACGACAGAATCTCCGCTACCATCGCCTCGGGATGCGTCGGTCCCATACGCAGCACCATCGCAATGCGGGGCGACAGTGCCGGCCAAAACACCATTCCTGGCCAGTTACTTTGGTGCGAGCTAGGGGATATCATCGGCCTTGTCGCACCACGCCGGCTGCTCGTCACGTCCGGCGAGACCGACCACATATTTCCCTTCGAGGGGGCCGAGCGCGCGGCCGCCGAAGGCCGGCAGATCTACGAAGCGATGGACAACAGCTCGCGTCTACGTGCGCTGGCGCTTGCCGGTGGCCATCGCTTTGATGCCGAGGCGGTGTGGCCGGCTTTCGAAGAATTGCTGCAAGATGCCTAACCTAAGAGTCTTTCTCGCCATATTCGCCTTTGCTCTAACCGTTCGTGTGGGCTTGATTCTTCTTCTGGATGGGCAATGGGGTACAGACGCCTTCTTGATCGAGGACTCCAGCAACTATCGCCTGGCGGCGGCAGCCGGAATCCGACAGTCGGATGTCATGCCTGCCTATATTGCCTTCCTGCGCCTCTTCGAGGCGCTTTTCGGTTCTGACCTTATATGGCCGATCCTTGGACAAGCCGTTATCGATTCCCTCACCTCTGTCGCCATCGCGGGTATCGGCTCGGCGCTAAAACCGCGCTTGGCGTTGCCGGCCGGGGTGATGGCCGCGCTCAATCCGACACAGCTCGTCATGGCCTCGCTGCTGCTGACCGAGTCCCTGTTCCTGTTCTTTTGCACAGTCTCACTCTGGGCGACACTGACATGGCTGCGCCGCCCGCGCTGGTTCCCCGCAATCGTCGTTGGTGTCGCGCTCGGCTGCGGCATCCTCACGCGCATGATGTTAGTCCCCTGGGCATTGGTCTTACCGCTGCTCTTGCTGGCGGCGCTTGTGATCTTGCGCCGTCCGTTGAGCCGCGCCATCGTGCAAATGGCCGCCGGTGCGGCGGTGACAGCGATCCTCGTGCTGCCGATCGCCTATGACAACCAGAGTCGGTTCGGCGGCTTCGGCTTATCCGGCCAAGGCGGTGCGCATAGCCTACTCTGGCTGGTGCCGCTCGTGCTCGAGACCGTCGACGGTACACCCCATGCCCAAGGCGCGGCGCAAATGCAAAACCGTTTCGCCGAGACCATCGCCCGGGAAAGCGACCCGTTCGCCCGCTCCCGTGCCATGACGGCGGCGGCTTTCGAGGTGCTCCGCGAGCTCGGCCCGGTGCCGTTGGCCAAGGCTTGGGTCTATGGCGCCGCGATAAACCTTTTCTCGCCGGCAATCATTCTCGCGAGCCCAGTCCGCACCTTGCCACGAACCGGATTTTTCGCGACAGAAGGGGCCGACAAGCTCGACAAGATCGTCAATTTTCTCTTTCGCAACGACAACGCCTTCTACGGTTGGCTGCTGCTCGCCGGGACCGCCGGGACGCTCGCCATGCGCTTCGCTCAGGCTCGGGGCCTGTGGCGCTTGCTACGTAGTGGCGATCACATGGCGCTGGCCGGAATGCTGCTGCTCGCCTGGATCGGCTTTGTGCTGGCGGTTAACGGACCAATCGCTTCGGCCAAGTACCGCTCACCGGCAGAGGCGGCCTTCATAGTTCTGCTCGCGGCCTCCCTGCCGCGGCGGGCGGAGCAGCCGGACGCGGACAATGGCTAACCCCCGGAGACCCTCGCGCCTGACCCTGGGTACGGCCCAACTCGGCAAGGCTTATGGCATCGCCAACCGCGAATTGGCAATCGGCGATTGCCTCCTCATAGAAGACGAGCAGGACCAGCCTTAACTCGAATTCCCCGAGGCCGGCGACAAGAGCATCTCGATTTTCGACCGCCCCGCCGACATCAAGGGCACCGCGGTCCTCACCTTCTCGCACAAGTCCGGCCCCGGCCGAGGGCTGGTCGCTACCCCTTTGGCTGCCGATAGTCGGTTTCGTGGTGAGCGCCGGTTTCGTCGCCTACCACCTCTCGCGCGGGTTTTTCTAAGCCCCACGCGCGATAAAGTGGGGGTTTTCGAACTCCGGCTTGCCGTACAACAAATCTGCGCCGTCGAGCGTTCGCACGCTACCGCCGGCGGCAGCCAGCACCGCGTGCCCGGCGGCGATATCCCATTCCATGGTGCGCCCGAAACGCGGATAGAGATCGGCCGCGCCTTCGGCGAGGCGGCAGAATTTGACCGACGAGCCGGCGCGGTCGGTGCGGGTAATGCGATGTTCTTCGAGCCAAGCCTCGGTCTCGGCGTTGCCGTGGCTACGGCTCGCCACCGCTACCGCGTCGACGTCGGGGACCGCGCGCGCGGCGATCGGCACCGCCGCCGCGCCGCCTTTCTCCAACCAGGCGCCGGCTCCCGTGGCGCCGACAAAAAGTTTGTCCAGCGCCGGCACGCCGACCACGCCCAAGGTCGGCCGACCATCCTCGATCAAGGCGATATTGACGGTGAACTCGTCGCGATCGGCGATGAATTCGCGCGTCCCGTCCAACGGGTCGACGAGCCAAAATCGCGCGCCAATCTCGGGGATTTCGCCCACCGCGACGCTTTCCTCGGCGATGATCGGAATCTCCGGGGTAAGCTGGCCGAGTTGCGCCACGATCAGCGCGTTCGCCGCTTCGTCGGCATCGGTCACTGGCGAGCTGTCGGCTTTTTCGCGCACTGCGGCGCCGCGCTCGCGGATCGCCAGGATCTCGGCCCCGGCGGCGCGCGCGATTTCGCTGATCGCTGGGCCGAGCGTATTCATTTGCGCGCCGAATAGTGGCTGTCGACGTAGGCCAGTACCTCGTCGACGCACTGCTCGACCGCATTGCCACCGGTATCGATCACCAAGTCTGGTTTATCGGGCGCCTCATAGGGCGCCGAGACCCCCGTGAAGTCGCGAATTTCGCCGCTGCGGGCGCGTTTGTAGAGGCCTTTCGGATCGCGTGCCTCGCAGGTCGCTAGATCGGCCTCGATGTGGATTTCCTGGAACGCATCTTCACCGAGCAGGCGTTCCGCCGCCGCCCGCGCGCGATCGCGGTCAGCGCGATAGGGCGAGATGAAAGCGGTGATCACCAGCACGCCGGCATCGGCGAACAGCGCCGCCGCCTCGCCGACACGGCGAATGTTCTCGGCCCGGTCCTCCGGCGAAAAGCCGAGGTTGGCGTTGAGACCGCCGCGGACATTGTCGCCGTCGAGGACATAGACGTGATAGCCGCGTTGGAACAGCGCGCGTGCGGTGGCCTGGGCAATCGTCGATTTGCCGGCGCCCGAAAGGCCCGTAAACCAGATCACCCCGCCCCGATGGCCGGTCCGCCGCGCGCGCTCCTCGCCGCTCACGGCATGGTCGACGGCGGTGATGTTGGTTGCCTTGACCGACACCATCGCGCGTTGGTCGGGATAGCCTTCCATGCTGAGATTGCCGCCACCGACGATTTGATAATCGTGGACCAGCACGAAA
>JASLYQ010000037.1 GCA_030739735.1 Alphaproteobacteria bacterium
GGACTGCGGTTTCCCTGTAAGCCACTCGTAGTAATTCCGCAAATTGGCCTGATCGGTCCATCCTGTGTAGAAGACGCGCGTGATACGACGATGTAGAAATTCTATTTTTCGGTAAAACTCGATGATGAACTCCACGCGCACCATGTCTCCGCGAATCTCTTTTATCTGCACGAACGGCGCCATCATATCTTCGATTTGATCTTCCTCGAGCATCATGCATAGCTGCTCTTCGAGCAGCTCAGACCGTAAGCTCGCAAGTTGACCCCGCGGCAAGTCCGCCTCACGCTGGATGGCGGTAGTATAGGCCTCTGGCGAAATGCATACCCAAGTCCGGTCGTAGAAAGTCTGCGGCGCCCACTCCGCAGCCTGCACCGGGGCCAGAAACCCCACAGCGAGCGCGGCAGCTAAAATAAAATATCTCATATCCTCACCTTCTGCGGCGGCTGTGAGCCCCCGCCATGCGACGAGTTTCTGAGACCGACGCTCAATCGAGCACCCACTTGGCACCCGGGAGTGCCAGCGTCTCCAAATATGTCCCAATCTGAGCGATCTCGTCTTCGTCGAGCACACCGCCCCAGGGCGGCATGCGCTTTTTGACCCGGCCTTCGAGCGTGATACGCACGAATTCCGGATAGCCACGCCAGAACTTTCTTAGGTCGGCGGCATAGTCGCCGAAGCGCGACACACCGTCAGCGTGGCGGCCGTGACATTGAACGCACCACTTGAAGTACAATCGTGCGCCCTCCTGAATATGCTCCTCCTGACCGGCAAATGGATTTGCCTTCGGATAGGCATCCTCAGCTTGAACAGCAGTAGTGGTGAGCCACGTCAATCCAATGGCAACGACGACCGCAAAGGCCAGGGCAAAAAGCCACTGCCGACGAAAGTAGACTGTCACGAGCGATTCTCCTTGTCGTTCGACTGTTTCCGGTGACGGCAGAAACCATCACGTCTGGAAGAGACACATAATCAAACAGAAAAAGAAGGGGCAAGAGGTCGATGACCTCTTGCCCCAAATTGGTTAGATTTTGTCTAGTCTAGCGCGAAAGTAACTAGAACCGCGCTTTCCTGGAAGTTGACAGCCTTCTCCGAATTCAGGCCATGGACCGCGCGCCCAACATAGGACCCGTGACCCGAAGCCACTGACACATACTGCGTGCCACCCACCTCGTAGGAGATGATACCGCCGTTATGGCCAGAGCCGTTGTTAAACCGCCACAGCAGCGCACCGCTAGCAGCGTCCATCGCCTCGACGTAGCCGTCAGAGGTGGCGTTGAACAGTAGGCCACCAGCAGTCGACATCAGAGCCGAATGCGGAATGATGTCATACCGCTTCTCCCAGGCGAGGTCGCCAGAGACAGGATCACGCGCGGTGAGGAAGCCATGGTTGGTGTCGCCCGGAGGATCGGTACCAATCCATTCGGCAGCCATGTAGGCCTGCGCGAAGGGCTCGGTGGTGCGAACTTCGGAGCCCGCAGTGATGTAGTCGGCACCGCCCTTGGGTGCTACCGTCAGCCACATGCACCACTCCTGAGTGACACGATAGAACAGGCCCGTATCCGGACTGTACGAACCAGCATTCCAGCTATGGCCACCGTCAATGGCGGGGCAGACCAAGGTCTTCTCGCCGGCTTTCGGCCAAAGCATATTTTCCCACTGGCCGGTCTCAAGATTGAAGCCGGAGGTCCAGTTCTGGTTCTTCATGTCGGCATAGACATTGATCGGCTGACCGGTCTTGGCGTCATGAACGTGGTTGAAGCCGTTCTTGCCCGGATGCAGCACGACACTACGGCCGTCTTCGTTAATGATGACATACTCGCCTGGAGACGCATCATAGTCGTACGGATCCGACGGGGCTTCCTGGAAGTACCAGTTCAGAGAGCCCGTATCCAGATCGAGAGCAATTGTCGACGACGTGTAGAGGTTGTCACCAGGGCGAATGGCATCCGCATTCGGATCGCGGCAGGTATCGCCACAATAGTCGTAATCCGGGTTCGGATTACCGGTGCCAATAAAGATCTGGTTGTTGGCATAGTCAACGGTGCCGGGCTGCCAAGCGCCGCCGCCGCCCCACTTCCAGGTGTCGCCGCCCCACGTGGACAGCGCATGGTCGTCACCGCGACCTGTGGTGTAGAAGGTCCACTTGATATCGCCATTGGACGGATCGATGCCGTAGCACTTACCCTCGACCGGGTATTCACCGCCATTCTGACAGATCTGGAACAGATCGGAGCTGACGAAGGTGCCGGCCCCACTGAAGCCTGCCGTCTCTCTCGAGGAATCAACGATCTGTTTATCCCACACCACCTCGCCAGACATTTCATCAAGAGCGACGAGATGACCATCGGCAGTGCCCATGTAGACACGTCCGTCGCCAACCGATAGGCCACGAGTATGCGAGAAGAACGAGCGTGCAACCACCGCCTCGTCCATCTCGGGCTCCCACGCCCAGAGGCGATCGCCGGTCGCGCCGTCAACCTTCCAGACAGTGGAGGGGTTGGTGGCGAGATACACGGCACCGTCCACGGCCAGAGGCGTGGAATGCAGGCCCATGCGTTCATGACCAGGCTGGAAAATCCATGCTGGACGTAGCCCGCTGACATTGTTGGTGTTGATCTGAGCTAGTGGACTATGCCGCCAACCCTTGTCAACGGTCCGGTGATAGTGACACCAGTCGCTGTCAGGGCAATTCCGGATCCGAGCAGAGTTTGTGTCTGCAACGGCCGAAGTTGCGGCGAAAGTCCCCATGACGGCAGTCAATGCCGTCAACTGTAGGACTTGCCCTAATTTCATTGGGTGACCTCCCTAGTATAGTTTCTGATTAACGAAGAGCCGAAGCGTTTGCCCCCCCGACCCCTAGGCGCAGTCTCTCTCGTTCTAAGCCACGCTTCACCCGGCCTTAATTTAAAGTACCGAGATTTCACATTCGCCCAGGCTACTCTGAAGCGACTTCGCTCTTCTGAAGCCGCCTGCCGAGAAATCCTCCGTTTGCAATCATTATTCGACGAAAATCCACTGTCAAGTACGTTACTAGCAGAGTTTATGTGTTTGGCGCATGCGGATTGGCGCGGGTAGACCCCTCGCAAACACATATTCGATGGTAATTAATGGAGAAAAATCATGGCCTAAGAACAAGACTCTCGCGCTTCGGGGCGGCTCTTGGGCTTGTATTTTTTATCGCGGCGAATGGCGCGTCAGCCAACAACATCAACACCACGATCCCCAATATCGAAAGGCCAGCTGCACTTAACGTAGATCTCACGCAGGCGCAGGCCGCCATCGATGCTGGGGAATACGACAGCGCCATCGTGCAACTCGCAGCCATCATCGCCGCCTCGCCTGACAGCGCCGAGGCCTACAACCGATTTGGTTACGTGCACCGCAGGCTGCAGAATTTCGATAAGGCTTTCGCCAATTACGGTCGCGCACTTGATATCAAGCCCGATCATATGGGTACCCACCATTACATTGGCGAGGCTTATCTCGAAGTCGACGATTTGGAGAAGGCCGAGTATCACCTAGCCCAGCTGAACGATATCTGCGAATGGGGCTGCGACGATTTCTGGAAACTCAAGGCCGCCGTCGAGCTTTACCAGGCAAACGTCCTCTAGCTCGCCTCGCTTCCCGGCGGCAGGTCGGAATTAGGAATGCACGGAGCAGTTACCAGGGCGACACATTAAGGCCGTACCGGTAGCGATACCACCATGGCTACCGTCTCTAGCTGCAACGAAAGCGACCGCCGCCAACGCGATCCCCAAACGCATGCTCTATACCTTCTCGATGACCATCGCCAGCCCCTGCCCAACGCCGACGCACATAGTGCAAAGGGCATAGCGCCCGTCGCGGTGATGCAGCTCGCGCGCCGCGGTCAGTACAAGGCGTGCACCGGACATGCCGAGCGGATGCCCGAGCGCGATGGCGCCACCGTTGGGGTTCACGTGCTCGGCATCGTCCGCCAGACTGAGTTGACGCAGGACAGCGAGCGTTTGGGCAGCGAAGGCCTCGTTAAGCTCTATCACGCCGACATCGTCAAGGGAGATGCCGAGGCGCTGCAACAGCTTTTGCGCGGCGGGCGCTGGTCCCATGCCCATGATGCGCGGCGCCACTCCAGCACTGGCCGCGCCGACCACGCGCGCGATCGGCGTCAAGCCATGGCGCTCAGCCGCAGCCTCGGAGGTAACAACGATGGCCGCGGCGCCGTCGTTGACACCCGCCGCGTTGCCAGCCGTCACGGTGCCGTCAACGCGGAAGGGCGTCGACAGCTTGGCCAGGCCTTCGAGGGTGGTATCAGGCCGCGGGTGCTCATCGGCCTCGACCACCAGCGGCTCACCTCGGTGGCGGGGAACGGTCACCGGCACAATCTCTTCCGACAGGCGACCCGACTCCATGGCGGCACCGGCACGCTGTTGCGAGCGCAAGGCGAAAGCGTCCTGATCAGCGCGCGAGACCTGATACTGCTCGGCCACATTCTCCGCCGTCTCTGGCATCGAGTCGACGCCATGCTCCGCCTTTATGCGCGGATTGACGAAGCGCCAACCGATGGTGGTGTCGAAAATCTCGGCCGAGCGTGAAAAAGCCTTGTCTGCCTTGCCCATGACGAAGGGCGCCCGGGTCATGCTCTCGACCCCACCAGCAACCATCAGCTCGCCTTCACCACAGCGGATGGCATTGGCTGCTGCCGAGACCGCCTGCATGCCGGAGCCGCAAAGACGGTTCACTGTCTGGCCCGAGACTGATTGTGGCAGGCCGGCCAGCAGCGATGCCATGCGGGCCACATTGCGGTTGTCCTCGCCCGCCTGGTTGGCTGCGCCATAGATGACGTCGTCAACCGCCTCCCAATCGACGCTGTCGTTGCGCGCCATCAGGGCCGAGATCGGCACCGCTGCCAGATCATCGGTGCGAATACCTGACAAGGCGCCACCAAAACGGCCAATTGGCGTGCGCGCGTTGTCGCAAATAAAGGCCTCGATCATATCGCAATCTCCCTTTGCGGCTACCCGTATGGTAACGCCTTCGACGGCCACGCCAAGCCCTTGCCGCCACTGCCGCACCTCTGGTCTATTGCGGCCGATGGAAGCCTGGATACCGATCACCATTGCCGCGGCGGCATTACAGACCGTGCGCAGTGGCCTGCAAAAACATCTCAAGGGACAGTTGAGCACAACGGGCGCAACATTTTCGCGCTTTCTCTACGCCTGGCCGCTCGCCATCCTCTATCTGCTACTGCTCAACCAAGGCTTGGGCCTGGCGATCCCGACGCCAAATGCCGAGTTTGCCATGCACTGCGCCGTCGGCGGGCTGGCCCAGATCGGTGGCACCGCAGCCCTGGTGCAGCTTTTCTCGTACCGCAATTTTGCCGTCGGCACAGCCTATTCGAAGACCGACACGGTGCAGGCCGCGCTGTTCGGCATCGTCGTGTTGGGCGATGCGGTGAGCGCCATGGCCGGTGCAGCCATTCTCATCAGCCTGGTCGGCGTGATCGCCATCTCGACGGCGCGTCAGACCATTGGCTTGACCACCGTGCTGCACCAGTTGGTCGGTAAGGCAGCGCTGATGGGACTGCTCAGCGGCGCCGGCTTCGGTATCTCCGCGGTCTCCTACCGCGGCGCGGCACTTGCGCTCGGCGACGGTGACTCCGTCACCCAGGCGGCCCTAACCCTGGTCGTGGTACTGATTTACCAGACATTGCTGATGGGCGGTTACATGCGGCTCGTGGATTTCGCCCAGCTCAAGGCCGTGTTGTGCGCTTGGCCAGTCGGTATCTGGGTCGGTGTCAGCGGCATGCTCGGTAGCGCTTGCTGGTTCACCGCCATGGCCATGCAGAATGCAGCCTACGTGCGCGCCGTGGGTCAGGTTGAGCTAGTCTTCACCATCGCCGTATCGGCACTAGTCTTCCGCGAAAAGATCACGCGACGGGAGCTTTTCGGAATCCTGCTTCTCATCCTCGGCATCCTCTTCCTGATCCTTTCGTAACTTGCTCGGCGACATTCGCAAGGACCTGCGAAAAAAGAGCAGTATCGACCTCGAACATGCCTATTTTTTCGCCAAGCCAGACTTCAGCGTACCGGACTCGGCCGAGGAATGAAGCGGATCGGCGTTTCGCAGGCAAAGCGTTCGCCAAGCGCAAAGGTGG
>JASLYQ010000038.1 GCA_030739735.1 Alphaproteobacteria bacterium
GAGCTCAGTGTTAGAGAAGTAAGATGCCGTACGCGTATACTGGCCATAGAATAGGTTTTGGTTAGTCCATTCGAAATCGAAGGTATAGCCAAGTGCCTCGCGCACTACTGGATCGGCGAACTTGGGTCGCCGCGTGTTGAGCCAGAAGCCCTGCATGCCCGTCGGCTGCTCATGATCGATTAGCCGCTTGACAATGATGCCGTCGGCGACCTCCGGAATGTTGTAGGCGGTGGCCCACTCCTTGGAGTTGTTTTCGAGGCGAAAATCGTATTCACCAGCCTTGAATGCCTCGATCGCTACTTTGGCGTCGCGGTAATAATCGTAGCGGATCGTATCTATATTATAACGGCCGACGTTTACCGGCAGATCGCGCGCCCAATAATCGTCGACGCGGATCAGCGTGACAGAACGGCCGGGCTCCAGTTCGGCGATGCGGTAGGCGCCGCTGCCGAGCGGCGGCTCGAGGGTCGTCGCCTCGAAATCGCGGGTCTCCCAATAATGCTTGGGCAGGATAGGAAACTGGCCGAGGATGAGCGGCAGCTCGCGGTTTGTCGTCTCTGGATCAAAATTGAAGCGCACGGTTCGCTCCGCCACCTCTTCGACACTCGCCACATCGGCATAGTATTGGCGGTAAAAAGGGTTGCCCTTGGTTTTAAGCGTCTCCAGGCTCCAGATGACGTCGGCGACCGTGATGGGCTCGCCGTCATGCCAGCGGGCGCCCTCGCGCAGGGCAAACGAAACCCAGGAGCTATCTTCCGGCATGGTGATGCTCTCCGCCAGCAGGCCATATTCGGTAAAGGCCTCGTCGGCGGAACTGGTAAGTAGAGTATCGTAAATTTGGAAGCTACCGGCGGCGGGAACACCCTTGAGGGTGAAGGGGTTGAGGGTATCGAAGGTGCCGATGGTGGCGAGCTTCACGGTGCCACCTTTGGGCGCATCGGGATCGACATAATCGAAATGGCCGAAATCAGGGCCATATTTTACGTCGCCGAACATCGATATCGCGTAGGCATCGGTGAGGCCGCCACGGGCTGGCCCGCCCGCGGAGATGGCATCAAGGCCACAGGTAAAGCTTTCACTCGGTGCTTCCGCCTGCGCGGCCGCGGCAAACACCATGAGGCCGGCCAAGGCCGGAATGGAAAGATGACGGAACAGCTGGCTCATGCGGCCTCCCTTGGGACGGCGCGACAGATGCACCGCTCCCTTACAGTGTCGGGCGGAAAGTGCAGCAGTTCAAGAGGTCACACGCAGGATCGTGATCACTGGATCAGCGGTGCGGACGCCGCCGCATTGCTACGCAGATAGGCGATCACGGCAGCTCGATTCTCGGCCTTCTTAACGCCCGGAAAGACCATCTTGGTGCCGGCCATGAAATCATTCGGCTTGGTCAGGAAAGCGTCGAGCGAGGCATAGTCCCAAGTGCCACCTACCCCGATCAGTGCGCCAGAGTACTTGAAATCAGTGTGGCGCCCTATCGGCGCACCGACGACGCCCCAGAGATTGGGGCCAACCTTATGCGAGCCACCCTCATCAAGGCTATGGCACACTTTACATTTCTTAAAGGCCTTTTCGCCGGCGGTGAGATCGGCGGCCGTAATGGCCGCGATCAGGGGTGATGCCGCGTCGGACACCGCCTCCACAATCTCCTCGACACCTCCCTCGACCGCTGCTTCAACTGCCTCAGCAACATCTTCTAGGGCCTCGACGGCCTCAGCCATCTCGTCGGCGGCCATCTCCTCGACCGGCTCTTCGTCGGTAACCTCCACCGACGCATCCTCTTCCTCGGCACCACTGACGACGTAAACAGGCTTGCTCTCAGCGTGCTCGCCGTCGGTGACCAACTCGACTAGAAGAGACAGGCTGAGCACTATGAGAATAGCCATCAGAAGGGCCCCGACAATCTTGTTGATTTCAAAGCCTGACATGCTTACTCCGGCTCTCAAGAAACTGCGCGCGGGCGCGAAAGTAGGGCTTCGCCCGCGGCATCGCAACACCTAGAGCAGCTATGACAGACAGTAATGCTACCATCGTCTTAATTCCGGCACGCTTGGCCTCGACTCGCCTGCCGCGCAAAGTGCTGACGGACATCGCGGGCGCGCCGATGATCGTGCAGGTTTGGCGCCGCGCCATGGAGGCTGAAGTCGGCCGCGTCGTGGTTGCCTGTGCAGAGGCCGAGGTGGCGGAGGCCGTAGCCAGCGCCGGCGGCGTCACGCGGCTGACTAATCCCGACCACGCCTCCGGCTCGGATCGCATTCAGGAAGCGCTGCGGGCCGAAGACCCGGATGGGACGTACGGCGCCGTAGTGAACCTGCAAGGCGACCTGCCAACCATCGATCCACAGCAGATTCGTGCCGCGGTCGCCCTACTGGACGACCCGGCGGTCGATATCGGCACGGTGGCCTGCGAGATCGCGAACGAGGCCGAGCGCCACAATCCCAATGTGGTCAAGATCATCGCCGGCTTCGCGGAAGGCGCCAGACGCGCTCGCGCGCTGGCATTCACGCGCGCCACCGCACCCTGGGGCGACGGCCCCCACTACCATCACATCGGCCTCTACGCCTATCGCCGGGCAGCGCTCGAGCGGTTTGTCGCGCTGCCGCCGAGCCCACTCGAGCGGCGCGAGAAGCTGGAGCAGTTACGTGCCCTCGACGCCGGCATGCGTATCGATGTGGCGCTGGTTGACACCATGCCGCTCGGCGTCGATACCGAGGACGATCTGCAACGCGCCCGCAGCATGCTGGGTGGGGAGAGACAACCGTGACCAGCGATACTCCACGCATTACCTTTCAGGGCCAGGCCGGCGCCTATTCCCATATGGCCTGTCTCGCCTCTTTTCCCGACTACCAGCCATTGCCCTGCGAAACCTTCGAAGACGCGTTTGCTACGGTCGAGCATGGCACGGCGGAGTTGGCGATGATCCCGGTGGAGAACTCGGTCGCTGGCCGTGTTGCAGACATCCACCATCTGCTACCCGATTCCGGCCTGCACATCATCGCCGAGCGCTTCCGGCGGGTGCACCACCAGTTGCTTGGTTTGCCCGGCGCGCGAATCGGGAATCTACGCAGCGTGCACAGCCATGTGCATGCCCTAGCCCAATGTCGCAAGCTGATCCACGAGCTCGGTCTGGTGCCGATGGTCGAGGCGGACACTGCCGGTGCGGCATCCGCCATTGCCGGGCGCGACGATCCCAGCCAAGCAGCCATTGCCTCATCATTGGCGGCCGAGACCTACGGCCTCGATGTGCTGCGGACCAATATCGAGGACGCTGCGCACAACACCACACGTTTTCTCATCATGGCGCGCGAGCCGCACGAGCCCGAGCCCGGGACAGAGCGTGTGCTCACGAGTTTTGTGTTCCGGGTGCGCAACATTCCTGCCGCGCTGTACAAGGCGCTTGGTGGTTTCGCCACCAACGGTGTCAACATGATCAAACTGGAGAGTTACATGCTCGACGGCTCTTTCTCAGCGACCCAGTTCTATAGCGATATCGAGGGTCACCCGAGCGAAGAGCCCGTGCGTCTGGCTCTCGAAGAACTCGGCTTCTTCTCCCGCGACGTGAAGATCCTTGGCGTCTATCCAGCCGATTCCTTTCGCGATTTTAACGATAGCTGAGCCAATCGTCTGAAAGCCACTCCTCGATCAACCTGCGGGCGATGGAGCCACGCCGCGGTAGGCGGAACTCGCTGTTCTCAGGCGAGGCCAGAAGCTGATTGCGCCGAAACCAGGAAGCGGTCTCCAACTCGTCCGTGTCAACATTAAGCGTGGTGTCCTGTGCCCTGGCGTGAAAACCGAGCATGATTGAGCCTGGGAACGGCCATGGCTGGGAGGAATGGTACGTGGGCGCCTCAATGGTAACGCCGGATTCTTCGTAGACCTCGCGCGCCACCGCCTCTTCCAGGCTCTCGCCGGTTTCGACGAACCCAGCCAAGGTTGAGTACATGCCTTTGGGCCAGACACGCTGGCGGCCGAGCAGGCAGAGATCGCCATGGCTGACCAGCACAATGATCGCTGGATCGGTGCGCGGGAACTGGTCTATGGCGCAATCGCTGCTCGTGCAGCGCCGCACGTGGCCCCCCGAGGCGCTTTCGCTGAGGCTACCGCAGGCGCCGCAAAAGCGGTGTCGCCGATGCCAGTGGAGCAGCCCGCGGGCGTAGGCCATCACCGCACCATCGTCGGTCGACAATAGTGCCGTCATGGTGCGCAGATCGAGAAACTTGCCACGGTCGGCGAAAAGCGGCTCGTCCAGGTGTGAGATGTCGACCGCAAAATGGGCGATCCCGTTACCCTCGCCGAGCAGCACCCAATGCTCAGCGTTGGCGAGCAAGTCCCGGCCCTCATCGCCCTGGTGCCAAGTTGCCGCAGGCGCCGCCGAATCGGTAATGAGGTGGTGGTCACGCCAAACCACAAGCACACGGCTTCCCGGGTGCTCGCGCAGCCGCGCAATCGCCTCGGCATCGCGGCGCAGGGATTCGTTGCGGCTCAAAGGCATACCGCAGAAGGCGTGTGGTCGTGTCATGGCGGCGACCCTGGCATAGGAAGCTCCCAGCCGCAACGTCGTCGGCGCTTGCACAGATGGGCACTATGGCCGATAACCTCCGCGGGAGGTCGGTGGCGGACGAGCCACTCGCCAACCCGGTCAGGTCCGGAAGGAAGCAGCCGTAACGAGCCCGGCCCGGGTCGCAGGCCGGCCTCCCACCCAGATTGCAACATAAGGGCGGCGCCACGAGCGCAATCGGTCAAGAATCATGGGCAAGACCGGCTATCGCGTACTGGCACGGAAGTACCGTCCGACCAAGCTTGAGGAGTTGGTCGGCCAAGACGCGTTGGTGCGTACGCTCTCCAACGCGTTCTCCAGCGGGCGGCTAGCGCATGCTTTCCTGCTCACCGGTGTTCGGGGCATTGGCAAGACGACGACGGCACGGATTATCGCCCGGGCGCTGAACTGCACCGGCGCGGACGGCAGCGTCACAGCGCCGGTGGCGGAACCTTGCGGGGAATGCGAGACCTGCGTCGCCATCGCCATAGACCGCCATCCCGACGTGCTAGAGATGGATGCGGCCAGCCGCACCGGCGTCGACGACGTACGCGAGATTATCGAGAGCGTACGGTACGCCCCTGGCTCTGGGCGCTACAAGGTCTACATCATCGATGAAGTACACATGCTCTCAAATAACGCCTTCAACGCGCTGTTGAAGACGTTGGAAGAGCCACCCGATCACGTCACCTTTATTTTTGCTACCACAGAAGCACGCAAAATTCCGATGACGGTGCTCTCACGTTGCCAGCGCTTCGACTTGCGGCGGGTCGATGCACAGACACTCGCCGGCCATCTCGGCAAGATCGCCGAGCAGGAATCAGCGACCGTCTCTGCAGACGCAATGGCGCTGATCGCGCGCGCGGCCGACGGCTCGGTACGCGACGCCCTATCACTGCTGGATCAGGCCATCAGCGATGCCGCCAGCGCGGGGGTAGAAGCCGGTGCCGTGCGCAACATGCTAGGACTGGCCGACCGCGGGCACGTCTTCGACCTAGCCGAGGCCGTGCTCGGTGGACGCTTGGCAGACGCCCTCGATTCGCTTGGGGAGCAATATCGTGCAGGAGCCGACCCCGTGGTGGTAGTGCGCGACATGCTGGATCTCAGTCACTGGCTAACACGTCTCAAGGTAACGTCCAACGCCGCCAGCGACCCCAGCCTGCCCGAGGCGGAACGCGTGCGTGGCGCAGCGCTTGCTGAGCGTCTCAGCGTACCGGACCTGGCGCGTTGCTGGCAGATCCTGTTCAAGGGTCTGCGCGAGGCGCTGGACGCGCCGGCGCCGCTGTCTGCGGTTGAGATGGTGCTGGTGCGCCTTGCCCATGCCGCCGACCTGCCCAATCCGGCCGACCTAGTGCGTAAGCTTCAGAACCAAAGCGACAGCGCTACTGCCCGGTCCG
>JASLYQ010000039.1 GCA_030739735.1 Alphaproteobacteria bacterium
TTTGTCATCTCGTATTCCTCCGTTATCCGGCGGAATACACCTTAGCAACCTGTCCGATTTTCTGGGACCACCTCAGAGGTTGGTGAGGGTGTCTAACTAGTGAACGCTTCTAACCCCGTCTCGTCGCAGTTGACCCCATTTTCTGCTAGACTGCCCCTATGAGAAACCTGACCGCACACTCTGCCTGACCCTTGCTGTGCTTCTGGGAAGTGCGCGCGAGGACTGATACAAAAGTTAGAGAGAGTACGCATGACTCGGGCGTCCTCAAAACGCCGCCGCATTGTTGCCGTCGAGCTTGCCAGCTAAGCGATCGAGCGATGGCAACTCCTTGATGCAGGGGCCACACCATGTGGCCCAGACGTTAAACACGATCGTCTTGCCTTTGAAATTGCCCAGCGTACTCGGAATGCCGGTCGGATCGAGGAACTGCGTGTTAGGAGCGAACACTTCAGCAATCAGGATCTCCACACCTTTGGGCGCTGGTTCCGCGTCTATGACACCCCCTAAGCGCGCTGAGCCTCTCCCGTCACCCCGCGCAGGAATGCACTCGCACGATGTGATGGGTTTCATGATCGTCAGGGTCTTGCCCATCTGATGGCATGCCAGACTGGATCAGAGACCTTATCCGAGCTAGCCTTGCTATGAGAGTATTGGCAAACGAAGCGTTCTTGATGGAATTGCGTGATCCGGTGAAACATGTCTGAACAACCGACGTTAACTATCCAGCAAGCTCGGGATCTTGCCGTACAGCATCACAAAGCGGGTCGTCTGTCTCAGGCAGAAAATATCTACCAACAAATACTGCAGAACGACCCAAACCAATCCGTCGCTTTGCACCTGCTAGGTGTAATCGCCCACCAAAAAGGCAGGAACGATACCGCCGTTGATCTGATCACCAAAGCCCTCAGCCTTAAGCCCGACCTGGCTGAAGCGCACAGCAACCTGGGCGCTGTGCTCCGGGAACTTGGTAATCCGGAGGAGGCCGTCGCCAGTTGCCGCAAGGCGCTGGACCTCAAGCCAGATTACATAGAAGCGCACTACAACCTCGGAGTTGTGCTCCAGGAGCTTGGCAAACTGGAGGAAGCCGTCGCCAGTTTTCGCAAGGCGCTCGGCCTCAAGCCCGATCACGTTGAGGCGCACAACAATCTCGGCGGTGCGCTCTGGAAACTTGGCAATCCGGAGGAGGCCATCTCCAGTTTCCGCAAGGCACTGGATCTCAAGCCCGATTACGCTGAGGCGCACAACAACCTCGGCAATGCGCTACGAGACCTTGGCAAACCTGTGGAGGCTTTAACGCAGTACCGACGTGCCATTTTTCTCGATCCGCAGAACGACTTCTTCTGGACCAATTTTGCATCGTGTTTAGAGAGTGTCTCGTTCGCTTCTGTTGACGACAATCTTTATCAGGATCTGTTGCAACTGTTAGAGCATTCCACGGTGCGACCTTCTTACATTACCCGATCAGTCATCAGCGCACTTCGCCATCATCCGGACTTCTCGGCGATCGTAGAGGCGGTTGGTTCCAGCCAGCAGGATAGCGAAATTCTCTATGGCGATATCGCCAAACAGCTGTCAACGATTCCGCTCTTTCTTCGAATTCTGGAACTGACACCTATCAGGGACCTTGAGATAGAACGAATGCTCACCGTCCTGCGCCACGCCATGCTCAAGGAAACAATCAAAGGAAAGACAGAGAAGAAGGTATTCCCGTTTTCCACGGCTCTGGCCCACAACTGTTGCACCAACGAGTATGTCTTTGCAGAAACCGAGGAAGAAAAAGAAGCGGTCGAGAAGCTGGAACAACAGATAGCAACGCTGGTGAAAAAGGACCGTCCCGTGCCTCCGTCGTTCATGATTGCACTCGGAGCCTATCGGCCACTCTTTCAATTTTCCTGGGCTGCAAGGCTGAGTGAACGGAAGTGGGAAGACGACGTAAAGAGCGTGATTGAGCGGCAAATAACCGAACCGCTGGAAGAGCAGTCTCTACGCGATCAAATCCCCTGCATAACCGACACACAAAATGCCATCTCTCAATTGGTTCGTGCACAGTATGAGGAAAACCCGTACCCCCGCTGGATCAAAACTGGGATAGCCTACAAAAGCAGGAGCCTTGGCGCTATTTTGAAGGATTCCCCGCTATCGTTTGATTTAGGAGACTACACTTTCCCGGAGAGTCCAGAAATTCTAGTAGCGGGCTGTGGCACCGGCCAACATGCCCTGGGTACAGCCTCCAGGTATTTGAACGCGCACGTGCTGGCTGTGGATTTGAGCTTAAGCAGTCTTTCCTATGCAAAGAGAAAAACCAAAGAACTTGGTTTTTCTAATATCGAGTACGTTCAAGGGGACCTTACGAAACTAGAAAAACTCGAAAGAAGGTTCGATCTTATTGAGTGTGTCGGGGTCCTTCACCATCTGGATGATCCTCTGGCTGGCTGGCAGACCTTGGTGAACCTTTTGCGTCCGGAAGGAGTCATGAAGATCGGCCTCTATAGCGAAATTGGACGCCAACACATCATTGCTGAGCGATTCCTGATTGCCGAGGCGGATTATTCATCCTCTCCTGATAACATTCGCCGATGTCGGCAGAAAGTCATCGGTCTGGCTGCAGGCGGAAACTCTGCAATGGCAAAAATATGTAACATATCGGATTTCTTCAACATGAGCGAGTGTCGGGATCTTCTGTTTCATGTCCAGGAGCACCGATTTACCCTGCCACAGGTTGAGGCGGCTCTAAAATCTCTACATCTGAAATTTCTCGGGTTCGAAATACGGGATCAAAGAACTCTGAGGCAGTTTAGGGAATCTCACCCGAACACTAACGCCAGAACCTCACTTCCCCTGTGGCATGCATTTGAGCTTGATAATCCCGATACGTTTATCGGTATGTACCAGTTTTGGTGTCAAAAATTATGATCTAGTGTAATCGTAACTGCCAGACACTCAAGAGCTGCTCCATTCTCGCAAAATCCAGTCCAAGCCCCTGCCTGAGGAACCGCCCCAGGGGCCCGGGCGCCTGTTTCAATAGCCAAGTTGCATTAACGAGTGGTCGGGATGCCGTGCTCGCGGCAGACCTCCGCCGTCTTCAGGCCACGCTCCTGCTCAGCCAAAATCGCGATGATCTGTTCCT
>JASLYQ010000040.1 GCA_030739735.1 Alphaproteobacteria bacterium
ATTCTGGCGGCATGATCAGCAGGCGGAATACACCTTAACTTCGCCGCCAAGCTGTCCAACAATGTGGGACCACCTCAATTTCTCGCCGAGTTAGGCGATAAAACTCATCTTACGACGTTCCTCTTTGCGAGTGATTGTGTCTCCACCCGTTCCAGGTTTTCATCGCAAGCTCGGCCAGCCTGGTGCGGTCAACTAGGTTGCCTGTTTTGGTGGTACTCAAGACCTCCGAAACTTAGAGTCTGAACAACGTCAACTACTTCAAGATCAACGCGTAATGTTGAGGCTTCAAAGGGCTTCTCAAGGGTTCGGGAAATAGTTGGTATGGCGGATCTTTTTGTGTGTCACGCAGTCAAGGCGGCGCAGCATATCAAGACGTCCCACTCTAGAGGGTCCCACACGAAATTTCTGAAGTTGCCGTTTGACGGACGCTTCGGCGGCGCCTGTGGCGTCGTCTGGATCCGCCTATGGTTTGGCGCTACTGTCGTTTGCGAGGTGTCCTACTAGAAGATCTATGTTGCGCTTGGCAGCTCGCTCCCAGGCCACACCATCAAGCATATCCTCAACGTCATGGCCATCATCGCCGTGCCACGGACGCTTCTTGCGCGAAGTCCGAACTCATGCGGCCGTCTGGCCGAGATATTTCGCGGCGTAAGCGACGTATACTTTCTTCCCGCGGGCGAAGAGGGATCTCTCATGGTCGGAGACAGGGCGGAATTCTTGTGCGGGGTGACCGGTCCAGATGTGGCCGGCCTTGACCACAGTTCCGGGCTCAACATAGGCGCGGGCACCGACGATGGCGCCGCCCTCGACCACTACGCCATCAGCTATTTCGCAGCCCATGCCGATGACACAGTCGTCGCCGATCGAGCATGCCCCCATGCGCACATTGTGGCCGATGGTGACGCCGCGCCCGACGTTGATTGAGCCGCTGCCGGGCTTGGTATGCAGGATGCTGTTGTCCTGGACACTGGTCTCCGATCCGATGGTGATTTGGCCGCCGTCGGCGCGGCAGACAGTGGCGTACCAAATGCTAGAGCCGCCGCAGACCGCGACCCGCCCTGCGACCACAGCACCAGGCGCAACAAAAGCTGTAGGATCGATGGTGGGACTGCCGCCAGCGAGCGCATAGAGTGGGCCGTCACCCCCAGGCTTGAAGGGCCCCATGTCGAGCGGCGGCAGGGCGCAGGCGTAATACTCGCCATCCTTCCGCCCGTTGATCACGGCGCCGCGCCAGGCGACGAGATCGTTCGCCTTAATATCGCCGACGGCGCGCGCGGGATTGCCGGCATAGAGCTTTCCACCGGT
>JASLYQ010000041.1 GCA_030739735.1 Alphaproteobacteria bacterium
AATGGTGTCGTGGACGCGGCCTTGAAACGGTGTCGCAGCCGGTGCAAGGGGTAGGGAGAAGGTTTTGAGTCTGCGATCGAAATAGGCGCGGAGATGACCGAGTGGCGAGGCGGGCGGGGGCAAAATCGACCACCCCTCCCGCCCGATCGATCGTTTGGTTTTGTACCAAGACACACTCGACAGGACCGCGGCGCTCTCCGTCAAATGCAGCCGGCCCACGGGCGTCGCGATGATGGCACTGCCCATCTAGTGTCCAACCGCTTGCACGGATCCCCGGCGGGACGCCATGGCGGTGACAAGATCATTAGCCGTGGTGATGGGTAGCGAGCAGGTCTGTCCACGGCAGATATAAGCTGTTGGGCGGCCGTTCACTTGGCCTTTTCCGACCGCTGGATGATCGGTTGGTAAATCGGCCGTGCTATTGACCACGGACAGTGTCAGCGTAGCCGAGGGTTGATTCTTCAAAACAGTAAGAAAATCCTGAATTTCTGCGCATTTTCTGTTACCAACAAGGATCACCTGGGTGGCGGTCTGAAGCCATTCCGCAGCGTTTATATAGCTCGGAACGGCCAACACATTGCTGTCCAATTGGCCGGCAAACGCCTCGACCAGTTGGTCGGCTCGCTGGCGATAGGTGGTTTCACCCGTGAGCAGGTGCAGACGTGCTAGCACCTCGAGCGCAGTGGCATTCCCGGCCGGCAGAGCACCGTCCAAAATTGGTTTCGTGCGTGCGATCTGGGCCTGGGCATCATCGGCTGTGGTGTAGTAGCCGTGGGCATCGGCATCCCAGTAATGGGCGTCGAGAACGGCCAGCCAGGCGCGCGCGTGATCGAGGGTGTCGGTGCCGGCGCCGGCTTCGTGAAGCGCGATGGCAGCGCGCGCCATGTTGGCGTAGTCGTCGAGCATGGCGGCATGGCGGGCGCTGCCGAGTCGGTAGCTGTGCACCAGACGGTCATGGATGGTCATTGCCTGGCGTACGAAATCGTATGCCGTGCGTGCTGCTGAAATCCACTCCGGCTCGTCGAAAACAAAGCCCGCCTTGGC
>JASLYQ010000042.1 GCA_030739735.1 Alphaproteobacteria bacterium
TAGATACTGGTATGTGCGTCTCTACATCCGCGGTGGACCATCGTCGGGGGTCAAGAAATCCACCCGATGCGAAAATCTCAAGGACGCAGAAGAGTTTGCCATCACCTGGTATGAGGACCGTCTTCTGGAAAAGAGGACATCCAGGGAACGGGGTGCGTTGTCCTTCGCCGCATATGCGGAAAAGTTCCAGGTCACCCAACATAGACTGATCCGACGCGGTGAGTTGGTCTCCAAGATGTACCGCGAGGACGCACTGAAACTGACCAGTGACGTCCTTCCCCGTTTTGGTGAGATGCAGATCACCAGGATCGATTATCACGCGGTTGATTCCTTCATCGATGAAATGAAGGTTGAACGCGATCTCTCACAATCGACCCTCAAGAAGTATGTGGTGCTGATCCGAAAGGTGATGAAAGAGGCGGAACGCGATGGCGTGCTCAATCACATCCCCACTCTCCCCACCGTCAAACGGGAAGAGAACCCTCGACCCTGGTTCACTCCCGATGAGTATCAGCGGTTGCTCGATGCCTGTCGTGACTTACGGGAACACCCTCCCGAGAACACGGAATTTGATTGGGGAGAGTTGTACGACTTCATCGTCTTCATGATCCATTCGTTCCTCCGACCCAGCGAATGGAAGTTTCTCCAGAACAAGCACATTCGCATCATTCGGGAGGATGGGGTGGAACAACTGGTCATCTCGGTTCCCAACCCCAAAACCAAAAAATCATCGGGTGGAATCGACAGCACCACCACGGAAGTCGCTGCAGACATCTACCGCAAGAGGATCCTCGGACGGCACGATGATCCAAATGCCTACCTGTTTTTCGACAATTTCAAGAACCGGGAGAGAACCGCACCCGATACCATCTCGAGGAAATTCAGGTTTCTCTGTGAACACGCCAAGTTGGGGTCAGATATCTACGGACAGAGACACACGACATACTCCCTGAGACATTCCGCACACTGTTTTCAGATTCTGAAATCGGGTGGAACCGACCTGTTCGGACT
>JASLYQ010000043.1 GCA_030739735.1 Alphaproteobacteria bacterium
GGCCTCGGCGGCGACATCGCTTTCGAGTGGCGTGCCGCAGGCGAAGATAGCGGGGCAGGTTTGCCAGTAGCGGGAATCGCCGACAGCCGCGTTCATGTAGAGCGACTGATCTACAAGCCACAGCACTGCCTGGCGGATGCGCACGTCGTCGAAGGGGGGGTGCAGATGGTTCATCCTAAGCCAGCCCTGTTGGCCGAGCGGATCGAGGTTCTCGACAAGCACGCCGGGCGCGGCTTCCATGATTGGTAGCAGGTCGTGCGGCGGTAGCTCGAAATAGTCGATCTCACCCGCCATCAGCGCGTTCATCGCGGTCGCCGCGTCAGGGATGTAGTGCCACTCGACGCGATCCACCTTCACCACCTTGCCGCCGGCCGCGAAGCTCGGCGCCTCGGTGCGCGGTACATAGGCCTGATTGAGCACGTAGACCACCTTGGCGCCCGGCACCCACTCCTCGGCCACGAACAGGAACGGCCCCGAGCCGATGATCTCAGGCACCTGCTCGAAAGGATCGGTCGCGGCCAGGCGTTCCGGCATCATGAAAGGCACGTTCGAGCTGATCTTACCGAGCGATTCTAGCACCAGCCCATAGGGCGCCGAGAGCACCAGCTCGAAAGTACTGTCGTCGACCACGCGCAGTTCGGCCGTCGCATCCATTAGCTTCTGGCCCATGCCGTCGCGCGCGCCCCAACGCTTGATCGAAGCGACGCAGTCAGCCGCGGTGACGGGCGTGCCGTCGTGCCACAATAGCTCATCGCGCAAGGTGAATGCCCAGGTCAGGCTGTCGTCGCTCACCGACCAGCTATCGACCATTTGCGGCTGCACCTCGAGGTTCTCGTCGAGGGCGAACAGCGTGTCGTAGACCATGTAGCCGTGATTGCGCGTGATATAGGCGGTGGTCCAGATCGGATCGATGTTCTTCAGGTCCGCATGCGGCACCACTTTCAGAACTGTCTCCGACCACGCCGATGACGTGCC
>JASLYQ010000044.1 GCA_030739735.1 Alphaproteobacteria bacterium
CTTATTAAAACAGGATAACCTATTGAAGCCGCAACCTGTTCGGCTTCTGTGAATGACCGTGCATTTCCATTGTCCGGTTGTAAGAGGTTGAGTTTGGATAAAAGTGTCGCAAACCTTTTGCGGTCTTCTGCCATGTCGATGCTATCCGGTGAGGTGCCAAGGATCTTAACCCCTGCGTTGGCTAGCGGTACGGCCAGTTTGAGTGGAGTCTGTCCTCCAAACTGTACAATAACACCTTCCGGGTTTTCTTTCTCAACGATTTCCATTACATCCTCAAAAGTAAGGGGCTCGAAATATAACCTGTCAGATATATCGTAATCCGTACTTACAGTTTCCGGATTGCAATTAATCATAATTGTTTCAAATCCCATTTCTTTCAAGGCCAGTACTCCATGCACACAGCAATAGTCAAATTCGATACCCTGGCCGATACGGTTAGGACCGCTTCCCAGGATAATAATTTTTTTCTTTGATGTAGGGTTAGCTTCGCATTCGGTCTCGTAGGTGGAATACAGGTAGGGCGTGTACGCCTGGAATTCAGCCGCACAGGTATCCACCACCTTAAACACAGGGCGGATATCGTTCTTTTTGCGGTAATCACGAATATCTGCTGCCGTTGTATTTAACAAGCTTGCCAGCCGAATGTCGGAGAGACCATACTGTTTTGCTTTTTTTAAAAGAGACGGATCTATCAGGGGTTCAGTTTGGCTTTTAATCTCTTCTTCCAGTTCCAGAATCTGTTTCAAATTATATAGAAACCATTTATCAATCATGGTGATTTCATGTATCTCATCAATATCCATTCCCATACGCATACCGTCTACAACAGACCAAAGCCTGTCCCACGAAGGACTTAACAGATGTCCCTTTATGAATTCCTTTTTCTCTGAATCATTCAGGTCGGCTTTACTATGATGTTCGTCTAATCCAT
>JASLYQ010000045.1 GCA_030739735.1 Alphaproteobacteria bacterium
TGAGGCCTTGAAATTTGATCGCGAAAAGACAAAAGGCTTCCGCCTCAATATACCTGCGGGTACGGCAGTAAGATTTGAACCAGGGCAAGAGCGCGAAGTTGAATTGGTTGCCTATTCAGGATCCAGACAGGTTTATGGGTTCAATGGAAAAATTATGGGACAGTTGGAGAGCGAATAATGAGTGAGATAAGTAGACGAGCTTATGCTGACATGTATGGCCCCACAACGGGTGACCGAGTGCGTTTGGGGGATACGGAACTGTGGATTGAAGTCGAGCAGGATAAAACTTCCTATGGTGAGGAAGTCAAGTTCGGCGGTGGCAAGGTCATTCGGGATGGAATGGGGCAGAGCCAAAGAACTTCCAAAGAATCGGTGGATGTTGTGATTACGAATGCTTTGATCCTCGACCATTGGGGTATCGTCAAGGCCGATATCGGAATTAAATCGGGTCGGATTGTAGGTATAGGAAAAGCTGGGAATCCTGACGTACAACCTGATGTTGACATCATCATCGGTCCCGGGACGGAAGCGATTGCAGGGGAAGGGCTCATTGCTACTGCTGGTGCCCTGGACGCGCATATCCATTTCATTTGTCCACAACAAGTAGATGAAGCACTTATGTCTGGAATTACAACCATGCTTGGAGGTGGTACCGGTCCAGCGGCTGGGACAAACGCGACAACCTGTACGCCGGGACCATGGAACATTCAGCGCATGTATCAGGCTGTTGAAGAATTGCCGATGAATTTTGGTTTTATGGGAAAAGGAAATGCCAGTCTCCCTGCCGCTCTTGAAGAGCAGGTTCTTGCAGGGGCTATGGGATTAAAATTGCATGAA
>JASLYQ010000046.1 GCA_030739735.1 Alphaproteobacteria bacterium
GGTTCTAGTTTAATTACTGGTGCATGTAGTCGGCCTAGAGAGTTTGATCTTGAAATAGACGGAAGTCACCGTACTACATTTATCTTAAGAATACTTGCACATGAAATGGTCCATGTTTGGCAGTTTGCAACAAGAAAATGGATACAGTATGAAAAAAAAGATGTAGAAAAATGGAAGGGTGAAATATTCGAATGGAAAGATTTACATTATAGGGATCTTCCATGGGAGGCAGAAGCACTAGAAAAGGAAACAATTTTATTTCATTCCTTATTAGAAAAAACAACAATCTTAGATGATTATATGGATCGTGCAATGCATCGTGATCCGGAGACTTTTTACGAAGGGGACTACGCAGAAAATCACTAACCTCGGTGTGGCGCAGTCTGGTAGCGCACCTGCTTTGGGAGCAGGGGGCCGTAGGTTCGAACCCTACCACCGAGACCAAATCAACTTTCAACTTTAAAGGAAATATATGGCTACTTATAAAAAAGAACTTGCTCGTGAACTTGATCAAAAAATTGACTACGTTGTAGTAGACAATTATGAAAAAGTACTATTTCAAACAGACAATATAGAAAAGGCACGTCTTGCTATACAAGACACAGATGACATTATTGTGTATGAAGGTGTTAAAGGTTTAACACTAGAAGAACTTGCTACTATACAAGAAAAAGAGAATGCAGATTAAAAGGCTACATCATTAATATGTTAGAAAAAGAAGAAAAAAGCAAGTTAATAATGTGTTGCCAAATGGTAAACGAAAAAACTGGTGAAATTTTCCACACGATTCATGGTATAAGAAACATGGAAAAAGCTCAGGTATTAT
>JASLYQ010000047.1 GCA_030739735.1 Alphaproteobacteria bacterium
CATTTCGAGCGGGTTGTTGGTCTTCTCTCCAATGGCAAAGGCTGTGCTTGGCGCCGTCGGACCCACGAGAACGTCAACATCGCGAAAAGCTTGATTGAAGTCCTTGCATAACAACGTTCGAACGCATTGGGCGCGGCCATAGTACGCGTCGTAATAGCCGGCCGAGAGGACGAACGTTCCTAGTAGGATGCGTCGCTTTACCTCGTTGCCAAAACCACCGCTCCGGGTATTGGCGTACATATCAGCGAGATCATTACTTTCGGCACGGAATCCATAGCGCACGCCGTCATAACGTGCCAGATTCGACGACGCTTCGGCAGTAGCAATGACGTAGTAGGTCGCGATCGCAAATTCCTCGTGAGGCAGCTCGATGGGGCGAAGCTGGGTGCCGGCTGTTTCAAGTTCGGCAAGCACGGCCGTGACTTCACGCTTGATGTCTGGGGCAACACCTTTTCCAAGCCAAGCCTCCGGGACCCCAATTGTTAGGTCACCGGCATCGCTCTCAAGGTCGTTTTGCAAGGCTGGCACCGGGTCGGGAAGAGTCGTCGAGTCTTTGCTGTCGTTGCCCGCGATCACTGACAAAATTAGCGCCGCATCCTCGACAGTTCGGGTCAGCGGCCCGATTTGGTCAAGAGACGAAGCGAATGCGATCAGTCCGTATCTTGACACGCGGCCGTAGGTGGGTTTCAGCCCTACCACGCCGCAGAAGGCCGCCGGTTGCCGGATTGAACCTCCGGTGTCGGAGCCCAAC
>JASLYQ010000048.1 GCA_030739735.1 Alphaproteobacteria bacterium
CTGGCGACTGACCCGATTCCAGATAATGGGTGATCAGATGAGCGACAACTTCAGTGTCGGTATCGGAAGCGAGCTCATGCCCGGCTTTTTCCAGCTCATCTCTTAAGGTTTGAAAATTTTCGATAATGCCATTGTGGACGACGGCGACTTTATCGGTAGCGTGAGGATGGGCATTTATCTCGTTCGGCACGCCATGGGTCGCCCAGCGCGTATGGCCAATACCAATAGAACCCGGCAGAGGTTGATCGGCCAGCCGCGCCTCCAGATTGACTAATTTGCCTTCGGCGCGGCGGCGTTCAATGCCGCCGTTTTCCAGCGTTGCAATACCAGCAGAATCATAGCCGCGATATTCGAGGCGCTTTAAACATTCGAGCAGATGCGGCGCGACATCGCTTTTACCGATGATCCCGACAATACCGCACATCTACTTTTTACCTTTATTTTCGCGCAGTTTATTTGCATAGCCGTCGACAATTTTTTGCTCCGAGCGCGTGATGGCGAGCGCATCCGCATCGACGTTTTTAGTAATTACCGAGCCTGCACCGGTGATCGCACCGTCGCCAACTTTAACCGGGGCTACCAGCGCCGTGTTTGAGCCAATGAATGCGCCGGCGCCAATCTCCGTCATCGATTTAACATAGCCATCGTAATTACACGTGATCGTACCGGCACCGATATTGGCTTTTGGCCCGATCTTGGCGTCACCGA
>JASLYQ010000049.1 GCA_030739735.1 Alphaproteobacteria bacterium
TGCCAGATAGCCGCCGTCGATGGGCAGCGCCACGCCGGTGATAAATGAAGCATCGTCGGAGCAGAGGAAAAGTGCCACCTTGGCCACTTCCTCGGGCTTACCGACCCGGCCGAGCGGGATGTTGGCCCGCATGCGGGCGGTGTTCTCCTCGCGATTGCCTTGCGTGTCTGGGCGCAGCATGAAGTCTTGCAGCATGGGCGTGTCGATCGGCCCCGGGCAGACTGCGTTGACGCGAATGCCCTCCGGCGCGTAGCGGCAGGCCAGCGATTGCATGAGGCCTACAACACCGAACTTGGCGGCTGAATAGATTGGGCTGAATGGCGAGCCGGCGAGGCCGGCGATGGAGGCGGTGAACAGCAGCGCACCGCCGCCGCGGGCACGTATCGCCGGTACCGCCTCAATGGAGGTGACGAGAACCGAGCGGATATTGAGATCCATGGCGATCTCATAATCACCCATCTCCAGGCCCTCAATGCGCCCCGGGCCGGGATGGCCGACATGGTTCCACAGCACATCAAGGCCGCCGTAGGCATCGCTCGTTACCTGCACGATGCGCTTGGAATCCTCGTCTTTGGTAAGGTCGGCGGTGACCGCCACGGCCTCGCGGCCCGCAGCCTTGATCTCGTCTGCTACCGCAGTCACGCCGGCCTCGTCGACATCGACGGCGACCACTTTAGCGCCTTCCTCGGCAAACAAAAGCGCG
>JASLYQ010000050.1 GCA_030739735.1 Alphaproteobacteria bacterium
TTTGATATTAACTATAAATTTACCTCTATTGTCATCATCAAGATTTTGTATAATTTCTGCAATATCAGCATTATGCATTTCTTTTACAATTTTAATTAATTCAATTTTATTTTCCTGGTTTAATAAATTTTGAATTGTTGCTAAATTTTCCTGAAAGGATTGATCTTTGTTTGATCTATCAGCTATTATGTAAGACTCAGATTTCATTTATGCCTCATTTGGTGCGGCCGAGAAGAGTCGAACTTCCACAGGACTAATCCCACAGCGACCTCAACGCTGCGCGTCTACCGGTTCCGCCACGGCCGCAAATTAAATAGAGATTGAATATCAGATAGGGTATTAAGTATCAAATTAATATGAAATCAAACATAGATATAAAAAATTCTAGCCAAATTATTGAATATTCCGATGCTCTAAATTTTATGGAAAAAAAAGTAGATAAAATTTTATGCAATGAAGAAAACGAGATGTTATGGTTTCTTAACCATAATCATATCTATACATGCGGAACAAGCGCCAAAAAGAATGAAATTTTATCTAAAACGGATATTCCAATTTTACAAACTAATAGGGGGGGGAAAACCACTTACCATGGTCCTGGTCAAAGAGTTGTTTATTTTATGATAAACCTTAACAAGAGAAAAAAAGATATAAGAAAGTTTATAAATATAATAGAAAA
>JASLYQ010000051.1 GCA_030739735.1 Alphaproteobacteria bacterium
ATGCCATTGTCGCTTTATTATACGTAAAGCGACAAAATGTCGCAATCCCTTTTTCCCGCAGCTAGAGAAATAAAGAGTTACGGAATAACAGGGAAGGGAAGTGTCGTCCTTTTAGATGGAAGACGACACATATATAAGCCTTATGCTGGTAAAACAGCATACCGTCATGCTGGCTTTTTAACATTTAGAAAGAGGAGATGCAAGAAGAATATATTCATATATGCAGCATGATATATGGACCATTAATCGTCGATTATTTTAACCCAAAAGGAACGTTCCGTTTAATATTAAATGGTGCAATATATATGTTAAAATATTAACAATATATTGGGTAGTTATCAATATTGATAACTACACTATATATAGTGGGGGATTAGCTCAGTTGGGAGAGCGCTTGAATGGCATTCAAGAAAAGGGTATTTTTAACGTTTTCCGTAAGTGCCTGAATTAGTACCTGTTATGACGCTATCACATTATTTATCATAGACTTATAATTTAATTCTTTTCCTGCTGGTTCCTGTGGAGTCCTGCCTGTTACGCTGGAGTTGACTTCAGATTGACTTCAGTGACTCTGTAGTAGGGGGGATCGGTTTCTGAGTGTGGGCATATATGCACCACTTAATATTAAACGGAAC
>JASLYQ010000052.1 GCA_030739735.1 Alphaproteobacteria bacterium
TCAGGTAGGGGCTGTGGGTGGCAAAGCCATCAAGACGTCCAAGCCGGTATTGCACTACGAGATCCAGCTCGGGCGGGTCGTTTGTCCCGCCCGAGCCGCTGCAAAGGATCTCAGAAGTGCTCGGAACATGATCCCGATCATCACCAAGCTCGGCCAGTTGGCCTGCACCGCCATTCTCTTGATTTCGTGAGGCGCGACTACAATGCCTGCTGTAAAAAAGGGGTGGCTGGTTCCGCGGTTACCGTGGGCCGGTTTACGGGTGCGGGGTGGGATCCGAACCCGTAACGTGGCCTTCATCAAAAAATGGCAGCAATCCTACGAGGTCTTCATCGCTACTCTCATGATTGCTCGAGGACGCGTGAACGGACGGCGGCACCATGGTGCCGGGCATCATCGAATCTGGATTTAGTACAGAGGTGCCGGTCTTGGGGTCGACGACGATGGCGGTGGGCATCATCGAATCTGGATTTAGTCCAGAGGTGCCAGTCTCGCCGAAGCGATACGCCCACAAAAGAGCCACGGGCTCGCTGCCGTCGCCGCCCAGTGAGACGGGCAGGGTGCCGGCCACAGAGGTGCCACGCATATGGGGCAAGGCAAGCGACGCCGAGAGTGTACGTGAGATCGTAGGCATCATC
>JASLYQ010000053.1 GCA_030739735.1 Alphaproteobacteria bacterium
CCTGAAGACGGCGGAGGTCTGCCGCGAGCACGGCATCAGCCCGACGACGTTCTACAAATGGAAGGCCAAATATGGCGGCCTGGACGTCTCGGACGCGCGCAAGCTGAAGAGCCTTGAGACGGAGAACGCGCGCCTGCCGCCTGGTCGGCGTCGATACGAAGACGGTGCGGGCAGAGCGCCCGCCGGACAATCCTGAGATCCGACGGCGCATGCGCGAGATCGCGGCTGAGCGCCGGCGCTTCGGCTATCGCCGCATCGGGCTCATGCTCGCACGTGAGGGAATCACCATGAACCACAAGAAGTTGCGACGCTTGTACAAGGAAGAAGGCCTGGCGGTGAAACGCCGGCGCGGGCGCAAGCGGGCCACGGGCACCAGAGCCCCGCTCGCTGTGCCCTCGCTTCCCAACGAGCGCTGGTCCTTGGACTTCCTCTCGGACGTCTTCGAGCCGGGGCGGCGCTTTCGCATATTCGCTGTCATCGACAATTGCACCCGCGAGAATCTCGCGCTGGTCGCCGACACCTCGCTCTCCGGGCGCCGCGTCGTGCGCGAGCTCGATGCCCTGATCAGGCTGCACGGCAAGCCCGCGACGATCGTCAGCGACAACGGCAGCGAGCTGACCAGTCAC
>JASLYQ010000054.1 GCA_030739735.1 Alphaproteobacteria bacterium
CACCTTGCATTCAAACCCGGAATAGACATGAATAATATACCACTTGTGGGACATAGAACTCAGCTTCCCAATCCGAGAAGGAGGCGCACACCAAAGGACATCAGGCGGTCCACGAAAAAGAAAAACACCGCCGCCATGAACACGAAGATGAACACCATCACCGTGGCGACGAGGGTTTCCTTGCGACTTGCCCAGGTCACCTTGGAGACCTCCTGGCGCACCTCGCGGACAAACTGTGACGGATTTACCTTTGCTTTTTCTGCCTTATCCATAGTCACGACAAATGCCAAACTTTATTCCGCCCCCGCCCCCCGCGCGGACAAACTCTGTAAAAACCGCGCCCAACCAAACCGGCGCGAAACAAACTGGCAGGAGTGGAGGGGATCGAACCCCCAACCTCCGGTTTTGGAGACCGGCGCTCTACCAGTTGAGCTACACTCCTCCGGCGCCCGTGGAACGCTTCCTTCACTTTCGAACCCGCGGAAACACCCGGGGAGACCCTGCGAAACCTTCAGAACGGATAACGGGCGGGAAGCATCTGCCTCCAGTATTTACAAAAAACGCAAATTTCAGTGCACCACAGGGATACACTTTGCAAAATTCGCAACTCTCCTTACT
>JASLYQ010000055.1 GCA_030739735.1 Alphaproteobacteria bacterium
GCGTACCGATATCGCGCTACTGCAGATCGAATCCACCGAGCGATTTCCGTACTTGGCCCTCGGTGATTCCGACACTGCCCGGGTCGGTGACTGGGTGGTCGCTATCGGCAACCCCTTTGGCCTTGGTGGCACCACAACCTCGGGCATCGTTTCAGCACGGGGTCGAAATATCAACAGCGGCCCGTACCTCGATTACATCCAGATCGATGCCCCTATCAACCGGGGCAACTCCGGCGGGCCGCTGTTCAACCAGGCCGGCGAGGTGATCGGGGTAAATACGGCAATCTATTCCCCCAACGGGGGCAGCGTCGGTATTGGCTTCGCTATTCCGGTTAATCTGGTCGCGGACGTCATTGGACAGTTACGTGACAGCGGCCAGGTGACACGGGCCTGGTTGGGGGTGCGTATTCAGAAAGTGGGGCCGGACATTGCCGAGAGTTTTGGCCTTGAAAAACCCCGCGGCGCATTGGTCGTACAAGTGACCCCGGGAAGCCCCGCCGAAAATAGCGGGCTGCTGACAGGCGACATCATCCTGGCTTTCGATGGCAAGCCGATCAAGCGCATGAAGCAACTGCCTCGCCTTGTTGCCGCGACCGCACCGGGCAGCCAGGCAAAC
>JASLYQ010000056.1 GCA_030739735.1 Alphaproteobacteria bacterium
GCGCTCAGTCCGAGCTGCTTGTCACCATGGCCGTCGAGAGCGGCGCGCTGCTACCGGGAGCGGCGGAGGCCCTGCCTGTCGAGCGGGCCTTCCGCGGTGTGGGCGAATGGGCCTTCGATCTACCGCGTCATATGGCCACCCCCTTCGCCTACACGATCACGGCAACTACCAGCAAGACTGCTAGTGATGGGGCGCCGGAAATGTTTGTGCGCGTACTTGCCCATAAAGTTGTGCCGTGATTGGCCATGGCCACGCCCCCCACTCCCCTAAACGCGCGCCCTAAACGCTCTGAGCCTCTCCCGTCCCCCCGTGTGCCGTGATAGCCGAACCGAGACGCTTGGCGCACAAGCCGTTTGAGCGAAACTCGGCCCAAGCCCCTGCCTGAGGAACCGCCCCAGGCGGTCACAGCGCGCCGCTCACGGTGCTGCCGAACCCGGCTACTGAAACTACCGCCCGGGCCCCTGGGCAATGGGCAATGGGCCGTGGACCATGGTGCGTGGCGCGTGCGCCGCCATGCGTCCTATACTGCGCCCTTCCCCGCAGCGGGTGGTTTGGCAGGGGCCGCCCGTCCGGTTTCCCGCGCCACATAGCTAGCGGGGTCTCGGAAC
>JASLYQ010000057.1 GCA_030739735.1 Alphaproteobacteria bacterium
CTGCTTTTTTTCGGCGGTCTAAAATTTCTGTCCGCTACGCTGCGCGCTACGCGCACAAAAAAAGCCGCCCCAAAGGGCGGCTAACTCATTGATTTTATTTGTTGTGGGGGCCTGCATCAATCAAGAACCTACAATCATCGCGCATATTTAATTGTTCGGCATAAGTAGCTGCGGGGGGGTGCCTTGAATAGCTTCTGCAGAAACCCCTATAGACCGACCGGCTTGTTGGCTTTCTCAATCTAATGACTTCGCCTAGTCAGAATGTGGCGGTTGTTCATTGGATGTGGTGGGAAGCGAAGGAGTATACCGCACATAGCGAAAAGCCACCTCGCGGTGGCTCTTTTACAGGCGCATCGCTTCCACGAAGTTGGAGGGCGCGTGTCCTTCGCTTTCAGCAACCTGAGTTATCTTCACCCCAAGGCGTCAGCGTCTTACAGAAAGTGGCTCCTTCAATCTTGGCACCTTTTAAGATTGCCGTGGAGAGGTCTATTCCACTCAAGTTGGCACCACTCAAGGTGGCATTCTCCAAGTTGGCCCTCCCCAGGTCGGCACCACGCAAGCTGGCCTCACTCAAGTTGGCAAAACTCAAGTCGGCATTCT
>JASLYQ010000058.1 GCA_030739735.1 Alphaproteobacteria bacterium
TATAACCTGTCGGATATATCGTAATCCGTACTTACAGTTTCCGGATTGCAATTAATCATAATTGTTTCAAATCCCATCTCTTTCAAGGCCAGCACTCCATGCACACAGCAATAGTCAAATTCGATACCCTGGCCGATACGGTTAGGGCCGCTCCCCAGGATAATTATTTTTTTCTTTGATGTGGGGTTGGCTTCGCATTCAGTCTCGTAGGTGGAATACAGGTAGGGCGTGTACGCCTGGAATTCTGCCGCGCAGGTATCAACCATTTTAAACACAGGACGGATACCATTCTTCCGGCGGTAATTACGAACATCTGCTTCCGTTGTATTTAACAGGTTTGCCAGCCGGGTGTCTGAGATGCCATATTGTTTTGCCTTTTTTAAAAGAGACGGATCTGCCAGGGGTTCGGGTTGGTTTTTAATCTCTTCTTCCAGTTCCAGAATTTGTTTCAAATTATATAGAAACCATTTATCAATCATGGTAATTTCATGTAACTCATCAACATCCATTCCCATACGCATACCGTCTACAACAGACCAGAGCCTGTCCCACGAAGGGCTTAACAGGTGTTCCTTTATGAATTCCTTTT
>JASLYQ010000059.1 GCA_030739735.1 Alphaproteobacteria bacterium
CCGAGCTGCAGACCGTCTGAGCCATGAATGGCCGGGGGAATACCCCCCTCGCCCCCCCGCACCGCGATTGTCCGTTGTGTCCGCGGTTGCGCGAATTCCGAAACGCCAACCGCGCCGATCACGGCGATTGGCACAACGCCCCCGTCGCCTCGTTCGGCAGCAATGATGCGGCGTTGCTGATCGTCGGGCTAGCCCCTGGCTTGCGCGGCGCCAATCGCACGGGCCGGCCATTTACCGGCGATTTCGCTGGCGACCTTTTATACTCGACTCTACTCACCTTCGGTTTCGCGGAGGGAACGTACGCCGCCAGGGCGGATGACAGCCTGCGGCTTTCCCGGTGCCGCATCACCAATGCGGTGCGTTGCGTGCCGCCGAAAAACCGTCCTACCGGTGCGGAAGCCACGGCCTGCCGCTCGTTTCTCCTGGACGAAATTGGATCACTCGCCAACCTGAGGCTCGTGCTGGCCCTGGGCACTCTGGCTCACGGTGCCGTGCTGGCTACCATCGGTGAAAAAAAAAGTGTCTGGCCGTTCCGCCATGGCGCCGTGCACCAATTACCCCAGGAATGGGCGTTG
>JASLYQ010000060.1 GCA_030739735.1 Alphaproteobacteria bacterium
CGCAGCCCCCGGTTTTGGAGACCGGTGCTCTACCAGTTGAGCTACACTCCTATCTGAGAGTTGCAAAACCATTTTAGAGCGATCCCTGAAACTATTCAGAAATTTCAGTAACTACTCCAGCTCCAACTGTTTTTCCGCCTTCGCGAATTGCAAACTTAAGTCCTTTATCCATTGCAATTGGAGCAAGCAAAGAAACTTCCATAGTAATATTGTCTCCGGGCATTACCATTTCTGTTCCTTCTGGCAATTTAATAGTCCCAGTTACATCAGTAGTTCTGAAATAAAACTGGGGTCTATAGTTTGAGAAAAAAGGAGTATGTCTTCCACCTTCTTCTTTTTTTAGAATATAAGATTCAACTTTAAACTTTGTATGAGGTTTTATTGATCCCGGTTTAGCAAGTACCTGTCCTCTTTCAACTTCTTCTCTTTTCGTTCCTCTGAGCAAAACACCTACATTATCACCAGCTTCTCCTGAGTCTAATATTTTTCTAAACATTTCAACACCAGTGCAAACTGTTTTTTGTACTTCTCTAATTCCAAGAATTTCTATCTCTTCACCAACTTTTACCCC
>JASLYQ010000061.1 GCA_030739735.1 Alphaproteobacteria bacterium
GATAACGCCGATGACAAGATGGACGCCGGCTGCGCGGGCGGCCTTGCCGATTGCCTCACAGGCCGCGCCCGGAACCTCGATGGAACTGTCGAAATAGCGCTGGAAGTCGGCACGGCCCTCGGGCGTTCGACCGCCGACGCGAGCCCCGAAGTCGAGGCCCTTGGGATAGGCCGAAACGAACGCTTCCGGGAAGACTACCAGCTCGGCCCCCTGGCCGGTGGCCTCGGCGGTGAGACGGCTGACCTTTTCGATGGTTTTATCGCGATCGAAGACGACGGAGCCGTCTTGAACGATGGCTGCGGTGATCTTGCGGGACACTATATCCTCCGAATTGAATGTGAATCGGGACACCTCGGCGGACCAGCGGTTGCCGGTCCAATACCGCCCGGCGTTCGCCTAGATGTCCAGGTTGACGACCTTGAGGGCGTTGTCCTGGATGAATTCGCGGCGCGGTTCGACCACGTCGCCCATGAGTTTTTCGAAGATCTCGTTGGCTTCCTCGGCGTCCTTGATACGCACCTGGAGCAGCGAACGGATGTCCGGATCAAGGGTGGTTTCCCACAACTGCTC
>JASLYQ010000062.1 GCA_030739735.1 Alphaproteobacteria bacterium
CATTTTTTAGAATAGGTTCGTTATGATAGAGCATAACATCTGGGTTAGTTAATAGGAATTGCATTACTCTCTTTTTACAACCCGAAGATTGTCTTTTCTTTACAGCATCATAACCGATAAATCTTCCATATTTAGAAGGATTTTTGTCTAGCTTAACAACGAATCCAAGACCCGCATCGAGTACGTGATCCTCATCAGTAATGTCGTGGCCAAAATGCCTGTAGGCCTTTTCAATACGGCAACTATCTACTGAATGCATGCCGCAAAGCTTCAAAGAGAATTGTTTTCCAGTTGATTCAATTAATTCAGCAATATAGTTAGAAAATTCAATCGGAAAATATAACTCCCAACCCAGCTCGCCGACATAGGTGATACGGTGCGCTCTAACCGTAGCCATGCCAATTTCTAGCTCACAAACACTAGCAAAAGAAAGATTTTCATTGCTTAAATCGGTGTCCGTTAATGATTGCAAAAGTTCCCGTGAATTGGGACCCATAATTGCTATACAGCCTTCTGCACTTGTAGAGTTAAATAATGAACAGTGTGCATCATTAGGCATGTTTCTTT
>JASLYQ010000063.1:0-270 GCA_030739735.1 Alphaproteobacteria bacterium
CAACGCGGGTATTAATGCAAGATTTTACAGGCGTTCCTGCTGTTGCGGATTTGGCTGCAATGCGAGATGCGTTAAAGGCAAAAAATATTGATCCCAATAAAATTAATCCCTTGTCGCGAGTTGATCTCGTCATTGATCATTCGGTGATGGTTGATGAATTTGGTAATGCCGCGGCCTATGATAAGAATGTAAAAAAAGAATTTACACGCAACACGGAACGTTATGAATTTTTAAAGTGGGGGCAAAACACATTTGACAATTTTTTTCTCG
>JASLYQ010000063.1:279-562 GCA_030739735.1 Alphaproteobacteria bacterium
CAAGTTAATTTAGAAAATATTGCCAAAACTATTTGGGTTAGTAAAACTAAAGACGGCGATATTTTATATCCTGACTCAGTTGTGGGAACGGACAGCCACACTACAATGGTTAACGCCCTTTCTGTACTTGGATGGGGTGTTGGCGGCATTGAAGCAGAAGCAGCGATGCTGGGCCAGCCCATATCGATGAACATTCCAAAAGTTTTGGGATTTAATATGTTCGGTTCATTAAACGAGGGCATTACAGCAACTGACCTAGTTTTAACAATAACCGAAAAACTCC
>JASLYQ010000064.1 GCA_030739735.1 Alphaproteobacteria bacterium
CCATGAAAACGATGGTTTCGACCGCACGAAACCAACATTTTCACATTTCCACTTACACCCTTTGGGACCCCTTTGGGACCCCTTCGGACCCCTTTTTGGTCACCTTGGGGTCACTTTGGGACACCTTGGGACCCCTTTGGGCCCCTTTTTGGTCACCTTGGGGTCACTTTGGCCCAACTTTGGCACCCATGGGTACCTCTGGATGTCAATTATATGAAAATTCCGCATCTTTTTGAGCTTCTGCTGCTGCTGCTTCTAGTGCTTCTGCTGCCTCTGCTGCTTCTGCTGCTTCAGCTACTTCTGCTTCTGCTTCTGCTTTGCTTCTGCTTCTGCTTCTGCTTTGCCAGGGTGAGGCGAAGCCGAGGCCGTTCTTAGCAAGGTCTGCTCTGGTCTGTGTGGGTTGCTTTGGGTTGCTGTGGGTGTGGCTTTGGGTTCCTGTGGGTTGCTGTGGGTTGCTTTGGGTTGCTGTGGGTTCCTGTGGGTTGCTGTGGGTTACTGTGGGTTGCTGTGCGCCGCTTTGGGTTGCTTTGGGTTGCTGT
>JASLYQ010000065.1 GCA_030739735.1 Alphaproteobacteria bacterium
CTCGGCCCCCACCGCCCGCAGGACCTCAGCCATGGCGACGCGCCGGTCGGTGCCCGCGATGCGGTAGCCGCCATCCGCGAACTCGAGGTCCGCCGCCGCCGCTTCGAGCAGAGCTCCCGCCACCGGCTTCGCCTTCTCGACGATTCTGTCCATGGCCACGGTCATGGCCCAGCTGTCGAGCACGAGCGAGTGGGAGCCGAGGGTGCCGATTCCCTCGGCGACCCGGTCCGTATCCCCCTGGACGATGTGGGCTTCGCCCAGATCGAGGCCGAAGCGGTCGGCGACGACCTGGGCGAAGGCCGTCTCGTGGCCCTGGCCGTTGGCCATCATGCCGGAGAGGACCGTGACCGTGCCGTCCGCCTCGATGCGCATGTGGGTGGGGGCGTCGGGGCCGCCGCCGCTGTTGCGCTCGACATAGGCGGCCATGCCGATGCCGCGCAGGCGGCCGCGCCGGGCGCTCTCCTCGCGCCGGGCGGCGAAGCCGGCCCAGCCCGCCCCGCCGAGCGCCATGTTCATGGCACCCTCGTAGTCTCCT
>JASLYQ010000066.1 GCA_030739735.1 Alphaproteobacteria bacterium
TTCTGGTACTTGTTCTGGTTCTGGTTCTTGTTCTGGTTCTTGTTCTGCTTCTTGTTCTGGTTTTTGTTCTGGTTCTTGTTCTGCTTCTTGTTCTGGTTTTTGTTCTGCTTCTGCTTCTGCTTCTGTTTCTGCTTCTGCTTCTGCTTCTGCTTCCGGAAATTGTTGAGTGAGCAAATGATTAGCCTGTTCGAATTGTTCCGGATCCACAGCCTGTTCAATATCAGGAAGTTTACCGGCAAACCACGCAGCAGCCTTTGGCGTGAAATGGTAGTTCTCGCTGATATACTGAAGAGTTATGAGTTCCGTTTCCGTGATCCGCCCGCCGTCCTTGGACAGTTCGACAATTTCTTCTGCATCCTTCTCGGAAATGCGGCCGTCTCCCTGACCGGAAATCCGCTCGTCTGCTGCTTCCAAAAGTGCTCTGTCGTAGCGGACACCCTGAATCGTCTTGTAATAACTCTTTTTAGCCTGTTCGAATTGTTCCGGATCCACAGCCCGTTCAATATCAGGAAGTTTACCGGCAAACCACGCAGC
>JASLYQ010000067.1 GCA_030739735.1 Alphaproteobacteria bacterium
TGATGATAATTGAGGTTGCTGATGCTGCAGGAATTTATATCCCGCGGTTTTGTTATCACGAGCAATTATCGATAGCAGCTAACTGTCGTATGTGTTTAGTTGAGGTAAAAAATGCACCCAAACCGTTGCCAGCGTGCGCTACGCCGGTTTCGGGTGGCATGGTGGTTAAGACATCGTCACCGATTGCAGTCGAAGCTCAAAAGGGTACGATGGAGTTTCTACTGATCAATCATCCCTTGGATTGTCCAGTATGCGATCAAGGAGGCGAATGCCCCTTGCAGGATCAGGCTCTTGGGTATGGTGCCGGGGATTCTCGGTTTACGGAAGAAAAGAGGGCTGTTAACAATCTAGATATTGGGCCGCTTATTGAAACAGAAATGACCCGCTGTATCCACTGCACGCGGTGCGTGCGATTTGGTCAAGAAATAGCAGGAGTCATGGAATTTGGTGCAGTCGGGCGCGGTGAAGACATGAAAATTACAACGTTTATGGAAGAAAGCGTCGATAGCGAGGTTTCCGGTAATGTG
>JASLYQ010000068.1 GCA_030739735.1 Alphaproteobacteria bacterium
TGCTCTCCTCCTTGGCCATGTCAATGAAATCGACAATAATGATTCCGCCGATATTACGCAGGCGTAACTGATAGACGACTTCTTTGACTGCCTCTAAGTTGGTCTTAAGGATAGTTTCTTCCGGATCTGTATGCCCAACAAACTTCCCGGTGTTGACGTCGATGGCAACCAGTGCCTCGGTTTGGTCAATAGAAATGTATCCCCCGGACTTAAGCCAGACTTTACGTTCCAAGGCGCGGTTGATTTCGATTTCCATCCCGAAATGATCGAAGATGGGAACGGTACCTCGGTACAACTCGACTTTGTGGGAAAGGTGTGGCAGGTAGCTGCCGCAGAACTCAAGGCAATTCTGGTACTCAATTTTTGAGTCCACCACCATCCGGCTCACTTCCTCGGTGAACAAGTCGCGGATGGAGCGGAAGATGAGGTTCAAATCTTCATAAAGCAGGTGGCGGCCCGAGGATTTTCCCGATTTTTCTTTAAGGTTGTCCCACAGCCGGTGCAGGAATT
>JASLYQ010000069.1 GCA_030739735.1 Alphaproteobacteria bacterium
TCGGAATCGAAGAACAGGTTCCTGAACATCGCCTCGGCGGTATCCGCCGTCGGCGGCTCGCCGGGCCGCATGACCCGGTAGATATCGGTCAAGGCCTCTTCGCGCGACCGGTTCTTGTCGATCGCCAGAGTGTTGCGGATGTAGGGGCCGACATTGACGTGATCGATGGCGAGCGTGGAGATCGACTTGACGCCGGCCTCGCGCAACGCCTCGATCGATTCTTCGGTCAGCTCGTCACCGGCCTCGACGTAGATCGCGCCGGTCTCCTCGTTGATGATGTCCGCCGCGATGTAGCGCCCGAGCAGATCGGCATCTTGGACCAGCTGGTCCTTGAGCCCGTCCTCGACCAGCCGGCTCGCGAGACGGGGCGTCATCTTGGTGCCTTCTTCGGCCATGACCTGGCCGTCCTTGGCGTTGACCAGGTCGGACAACAGCTTGACACCGCGCAGACGCTCCGGATCGAACGGCGTTTTCCAACCGCCGTCCTTCGTCGCGATGAAGCCGAC